>NZ_JBDGDM010000019.1:0-70443 GCF_040908885.1 Ruminococcus sp. RTP21358st1_G6_RTP21358_211008 | reverse complement strand
GTCGCAGTTAGCAGTTAGTTCGCTGGAGCGTTGCGCCGGCGAGTGAGCAATCACCATTGTCCGAATGCGTCCGCCTTTAACAACTTTCAACACACTAAATAGCAATAAAATATACAGAAAAGAGGACACCCCATGAGCAAAGTAACCATAATCACCGGCGGTACATCTGGAATTGGAAGAGGGATTGCGGAGAAAATTCTGGAAAATTCTGCGTCAGACGATATTTTATATGTAAGCTATGGACATAACACGGAGCAGGCGGAGGAATTTCTTCATGCACAAACAGAGGAAAATCAGAAAAAAATCCGGTTGCTCCAGGCTGATATGTCATCCTATGATGAAATGATGAAATTTGTATCCCGGGTCAAAGAAGAAGCGAGCCATGTAGACTGGCTGGTAAACAATGTAGGAATCAGCACCTATGCGAAATATGAAGATTACACTTTTGACGAATGGACCAAAATTGTGAATACTAACCTGTCTGTTCCGGTATTTCTGGTGAAAGAACTTCGCCCCATTATGAGCGAAGGTGGCAGCATTCTTTTTACCGGCTCCTACGCAGGACAGCAGGCTTATTCCTCATCCCTGGTGTATGGTGTCACCAAATCCGCCATTCATTTCCTTACCAAATCTCTGGTAAAAGAACTGGAACCAAAGCAGATCCGGGTCAATGCCATTGCCCCGGGATTCATTGAAACCAGCTGGCACAAAAACCGCACTCCGGAAAGCTATGAACGCATTAACCGTAAGATTGCGCTTCACCGCTTTGGTGAGATCTCAGAAGTGGCAGATATGGCATACGAAGTTCTGAAAAATGGATACATGAATGGAAGCGTTGTAGACATTCATGGCGGATATGACTATTTCTAAAAAGAATCCTCTGATCTGATTCCAAATAAAAAATCTGTATCAGGATTATATTCGCGAAGTGATTAACAAAAACAAAATTCACAAATATAGTTCGGGATTTTTCTAAATATAAAATTTCTGGAATTAATTGATTTTAAGAAGATAGTGTGCTAAAGTATTTATAATGTTGTGCGAAAGCGAGGAGAAAACATTGCACAAAAGTGATGAAAAATACCAGGCTTACGTAAAAATCCTAGAGGAAGAACTGGTTCCTGCAATGGGATGTACCGAACCCATTGCCATTGCCTATGCAGGCGCAGTGGCGAGAAAAACTTTAGGTAATCTGCCGGAACAGCTGGATATTAAAGTAAGTGGAAATATTATCAAAAATGTAAAAAGCGTCATCGTTCCCAATACTGGCGGCATGAGGGGAATTGCAGCTGCTCTGTGCGCGGGTGTGATCGCAGGCGATGCGGAAGCGCTCCTTGAAGTAATTGCAAGAGTAACATCCGGTCAGAAGGAAGAAATCAAGTCCTACATGGATCAGGTGAAACCCAGGATCACTCCGGCATCCACCGGGCATGTATTTGAAATCGATCTGACCGTAACCAAAGGTACTGAAACGGCCCGTGTCCGCATTGTAGATACGCACACCAACATCATCCTTATTGAGAAAAACGGCCAGCCTGTTTTCCGGAAAGATGTCTGTTCAGGTAAGGAAGAGAAAAAGACCGATCATTCCATATTAAACATAGAAGACATTATCGACTTTGCCAATACTGTTGACACAGAAGATGTAAAGGAGGTTCTGGAGCGTCAGATCCGTTACAATACAGCCATTTCTGAGGAGGGACTTCGTGGAAACTATGGAGCGAACATCGGAAAAGTCCTTCTTCACACCTACGGCGACAATATTAAGATCCGTGCCAGAGCCAAGGCAGCAGCCGGTTCCGATGCCCGAATGAATGGCTGCGAGCTTCCTGTGGTGATCAACTCCGGAAGCGGCAACCAGGGCATGACTGCCAGCATTCCGGTCATTGAATTTGCCAGAGAGCTGCAGGTTTCCCATGACAAAATGCTTCGCGCCCTGGTGCTTTCCAATCTTGTAACCATTCATCTGAAGACTGGAATCGGAACTCTTTCTGCCTATTGCGGTGCAGTAAGTGCAGGCTGTGGAAGCGGTGCGGGAATTGCTTATCTCTACGGCGGCGATTATGAAGTAATTGCACATACAATCGTGAATTCCCTGGCAATTGTTTCCGGAATCATCTGTGACGGAGCGAAAGCCTCCTGCGCAGCCAAGATTTCAGCAGCAGTTGATGCCGGAATCATGGGCTATGAAATGTACATACAGGGACAGCAGTTCTACGGCGGTGATGGAATCGTTACCCACGGTGTGGAAAATACCATCCGGAACGTGGGACAGCTGGCGAAGGAAGGTATGTGCGAAACGGATAAAGAGATTATCCGGATTATGGTAGAGCGTGGTTGAAAAAGGCTTTCTGCAAGATGTGCACCACAATTTGCGGGAGCTTGCGGAAATACTTTTTCAAACAGGTTCTAGGAAAAGGAGATGAAGGGAAAACACTATGAAGTGGAAATACATATTAAAAAGAATACTGATTGCCATTCCCACTTTTTTCGGAATTACCATATTGGCCTATTTTATTCTGAATATGGCGCCTGGTTCACCGCTGGATGCACTTCTGGCAGATCCGGGAATTACTCCGGCAGAGCTGGAACGTAAGAGAGTGGCACTTGGACTGGATCAGCCGGTGATCATTCAGTATTTTACCTGGCTGAAACAATTGCTTACGGGAAATCTGGGATTTTCCTACAGCACCCAGAGACCGGTGGCAGCGATGATACTGGAGCGTCTTCCGGCTACTGCGATTCTGGCGGCAAGCTCCATTGTACTGTCATTGATCGTATCCATTCCTCTTGGAATCTTTGCTGCCTCCAGGCCGAATTCAGGAAGAGATTACTTTTCCGGCGGTCTGTCTATGCTGATGATGGCGACTCCGAACTTCTTTGTAGGACTGGTATTTATTTATCTGTTCGCCATTGTGTTTAACATTCTGCCATCAGGAGGAATGTACAGCTCAAGCGGAGCTCATACATTCGGAGATCTGATGAAGCACATGATCCTGCCTTGTCTGGTCCTTTCCTTTCAGCAGATCGGAGGATGGGTAAGGCACATGCGAAGCAGTATGCTGGAAGTTATGCAGGACGACTACATTCGTACCGCCAAGTCCAAAGGTCTTACCAAATGGAAAGTGATCATGAAGCACGCCTTGAAAAATGCCCTTACACCGGTCGTTACAGTTGTGGGAATGTCCATTCCTTCTATTGTAGGCGGCGCAGTTGTAACCGAGCAGGTTTTCGGATGGCCGGGAATTGGTTCTCTTATGGTAACAGCGATCAACGGACGAGACTACCCGGTTATTATGGGAATCACGGTTATGATCGCGGCAGCGGTTCTTATTGCGAATATTCTCACTGATGTTGCATACGGAATTCTGGATCCGAGAATCAGCTATAAATAAGGGAGGATAGAAGACAGAAATGAAAAAACAGAAAAACGAAAATGTAAGCTATCTTTCCGAGGTACTTGATAAACTGAAAGAACACAAAATGGCTATGGCAGGTCTGGTGGTCCTGATCGTGGAAATCCTGATGGTGGTTTTTCTTCCCATGATCCTGAAACTGGATCCTTATACTTCAGATTACACTGCCTTTTCTGCAGCTCCGGGAGGAGCGCACATCCTTGGAACTGATGCTATCGGGCGTGATGTTTTTGCCCGTCTGATGTATGGCGGAAGAACCTCTCTGCTGGTTGGTTTTGTTTCCACACTGATCAGCTGCGCAATCGGAGTTCCTCTTGGCCTGGTTGCTGGTTATGCCAGAGGAAAGGCGGAAGCAGTTATTATGCGAATTGCAGATATTTTTATGTCTTTTCCATCAATTGTGCTGATCCTGGTACTGGTTGCAGTTCTTGGACCGTCTGTCTGGTCTGTAACCTGTGTCATTGGTGTGCTCGGCTGGACACAGTTTGCCAGACTGATCTATGCAAATGTACTTTCCGTATCCGAGAAAGAATATGTAGAATCTGCAAGGGCAATTGGTACCTCCAATTTCAAGATCGTGACAAAGTATGTTCTTCCAAACTCTTTTGCCCCGATCCTGATCGCAATCACATTCCAGATGGCGAGTGCCATCCTTTCTGAATCATCGTTAAGCTTCCTTGGCATGGGTGTACAGCCGCCGGGAGCAAGCTGGGGAAATATGCTCTACGATGCGCAGTCCATTACTGTGCTTTCCCAGAAGCTGTGGATCTGGCTTCCGCCGGGACTTGCACTTCTGATCACGGTGTTAAGTATTAATTTTCTGGGCGACGGCATCCGCGATGCGCTGGATCCGAAAATCAAACTGTAATGTCTCAGGATCATGAAGGTCTTGATGCAAGACCGGACAGTCCGTTGACATAAGATTGGTTCCGGGAGTTTCCCGGACTGATTTGCTTCACAAAACCTGTCAGAGAAAAAACATCCCTGACAAAAGAAAAAAGGAGGAGACCTATGAAATTCAACATGAAAAAGGCTGCAGCGCTCCTGCTTGCAGGAAGCATGGTAGCAGGTTATGCTGTTCCGGCTGCTGCTGAGGCAGAGGAAAAAGTAGTAACAGCTGCTATGGACCAGGCATGGGATACCATGATGCCGCTGAACACCACAAGCAACTACACCCGTTTTATCTGTGACCAGATTTATGACCGCCTGACACAGACAAACGCAGACGGTTCCATTGAGGGACGCCTTGCTGAGTCCTGGACTGTAAACGATGCCAGTGACGCAGTTACCTTTAAGCTTCATGAAGACGCAGTATGGTCTGATGGTGAGCCGGTTACAGCAGAGGACGTTGTATTCAGCTACCAGATGTATTCTGATCCGTCTGTAGAGGCAAAAAGCCGTTATCACCTGGAGTACATTGCCGGTGTGGATGATTCCGGAGCAGAGCTTTCCGAGGATTCTATCGAAGTAACTGCAGACAGCGATTATGAAGTAACCTTCAAATTAAAAGAGGCTATGTATCCTGATACATTCCTGCAGGATATCGACACTGTTTTCATCATCCCGAAACATATATTTGAAGGAAAAACAGCAGAAGAGATCAATGCTCCTGACCTTTGGGCAAATCCGGTAGGTTCCGGCCCATTCATCTATGACAGTGAGATCAATGGTGAGCGTATGGAGTTCACAAAGAATGAAAACTACTATCTTGGAACTCCAAATATTGACCGTCTGATCATCCGTGTAGTACCGTCCGCAAACGTTCTTTCCGGTCTTATGAACGGCGAGCTTGATTTGATCGGATTCGGTTCCGTACTGACTGATGACTGGGAAACAGCCAAGTCCCAGGATAACCTGGTAACAGAGTCTGTTCCTACCACTTCCTATACCACTCTGATCTTTAATACTCAGAAGGAATATCTTACTCAGGAAGTTCGCCAGGCACTGAATATGGCAATCAACCGTGACGTACTGGTAAATGGTCTTCTTATGGGAGAGGGAACTCCGATCATGACCCCGATCGCACCGGTAAGCCCATACTACAATGACAAAGTTCAGGTTCAGTACGATCCTGAAAAAGCAAAAGAGATGCTTGCAGAAGCAGGCTTCCCGGCTGGACAGACACTGAAATTTTTCATCTCCTCTGGAAGCAGCATTACCGAGAGATGTGCAGCCCTGATCGTACAGGATTTTGCAAATGTCGGTGTAAATGTAGAAATTGAGCAGATGGACTTTGCAACTCTGATGAGCCGTATGCTTGACGGCGAGCATGATCTTGGAATCATTGGTTCCGGCGGAACTCTTGACCCAAGTGAGAGCCGTGAAATGATCTATCCGGAAAGCTCCTGCAACTTCTGCCAGCTTCAGGATACAGAGCTTTCTGACCTGATCGACAAAGGAAACGCAGAGCTTACTTTTGAAGCAAGAAAACCATACTTCGATGAGTATCAGGAAAAGGTTGTAGAAAAAGCAGCTATGGGCTACTTATATACAAAGAACCTTCTTACCGCTTACAACAAGAGCATGAAGAACCTGAACGTTGCAGACTTTAATTGTCTGAACTGGTCTTCCTGGGAGTGGGATAAAGAGTAATAAAAATGGGAAACAGGACAAAAGCGGATAAAGCTTTTGATCCTGGAACCCGCCAAATATGAGAGAAAAGACTCTCATGTCTGGCGGATTTCAGGAGCTGTGAAAGAATCACAGTGAGTTAATTAAGAGAAAAAGGAGTACAGCTATGGCATCTTTACTTTCAGTAGAGAATTTACAGGTACAGTTTCAGACAAAAAAAGGCATTAACACAGCCGTTGACGGTGTAAGCTTTTCTGTAGAAAAAGGCAGGATCCTCGGAATTGTAGGCGAGTCCGGATGCGGAAAAAGTGTCACATCCATGTCTATCCTTCAGCTTCTTGGAAGCAACGCCCGGATTTCTGGCGGCAGCATCAAACTGGATGGAAAAGAACTGATAGGGCTTCCGGAGAAAGAGATGTGCAGGATCCGCGGAAATGATATTGCCATGATCTTTCAGGATCCAATGACTGCCCTGAATCCGACTCTGACTATTGGAACCCAGCTGATGGAACCAATCATGCTCCACCAGAACTGCGGCAAAAAGGAAGCCTGGACAAGAGCTGTGGACGTTCTGAAAAGAGTTGGAATCGCAGCGCCGGAGAAGCGGATGAAGGAATATCCGCACCAGCTTTCAGGCGGTATGCGCCAGCGAGTGATGATTGCCATGGCAGTATCCTGCGAGCCAAGACTTCTTATCGCAGATGAGCCTACCACCGCCCTGGACGTAACCATTCAGGCACAGATCCTGGAGCTGATGTGTGAGCTCAGGGAAAAAATGGGAACGGCTATTATGCTGATTACCCATGATATGGGGGTAGTAGCAGAGACCGCAGACGATGTGCTTGTTCTTTATGCAGGAAAAGCAGTAGAATACGGCAGCATTGAGGACATTTTTGAAAGACCGAAGCATCCTTACACACAGGGACTTTTGAACTCTATTCCCCGCCTTGATGAGGATGTAGAGCTGCTGAATACCATTGAGGGCACCGTTCCGGCACCGGACGCCATGCCTGCAGGCTGCAGATTTGCTCCCCGATGTCCTTACGGAAAAGACCGCTGCATGAAAGAAAAACCAGGCGTTTACCATGCTGGAAATTCTCTGGTAAGCTGCTTCAGATACGAGGGTGAGAAAGAATGAGTGAGAACACAGGAATCTTATTGGAAACAAAGGATTTATCCAAATATTTTACGGCAAAAAAAGGGCTTCTGAACCGTAATCCATCTGTAGTAAAAGCAGTAGACCATGTAAGTCTTTCTGTGAGAAAGGGTGAGACACTGGGCCTGGTCGGAGAGTCCGGCTGCGGAAAATCCACTCTGGGAAGAACTATTCTCCGCCTGATCCCGGCAACAGAGGGCCAGGTTATGTACAATGGGGAAGATATCCTTACCTATAATAAGAAAAAAATATGGGAAATGCGCCGGAAGCTGCAGATTATTTTCCAGGATCCATATAGCTCCCTGAATCCCAGAATGACCGTTTATGATCTGATCAGTGCCCCTCTTGAGGTGTATAAAGTGGGGACTAAGGAAGAACGCAGGGAAATGGTGGAAGAGATCCTTCAGGAGGTTGGACTGGATAAACAGTATCTGAATCGTTTTCCTCACGAGTTTTCAGGCGGTCAGAGGCAGCGAATCGGAATTGCAAGGGCACTGATCCTGAATCCGGAATTTGTTGTCTGTGATGAGGCAGTTTCCGCACTGGACGTATCTGTCCGTGCGCAGGTGCTGAATCTTATGAGAAATATGCAGCAGAAGAAAAATCTGACCTACCTGTTTATCTCCCATGACCTGAGTGTAGTCCGCCATATCAGTGACAGGATTGCAGTTATGTATCTTGGAAGTGTGGTTGAGGTTGCAGAAAAAGCCCAGCTTTATTCCAATCCGATGCACCCCTATACAAAAGCTCTTCTTTCTGCAATCCCGCTTCCAGATGTGAAGAAGAAACGTCAGCGTATCATTCTGGAGGGTGACGTGCCAAGTGCCTACAATCCACCGTCAGGATGCAAATTCCATACCCGCTGTCCCTATGCAACAGACCGCTGCAGGCAGGAAGCTCCTGTGCTTCAGGAGGTGGAAAAGGGGCATAAAGCAGCCTGCCACAGGGCTTTGGAGCTTGCCTGAAAATTTATTTCCTGCAATCTGCAGGCTCCGCAAATTGTGACGTACATTTTGTAGAAAGCCTTTTTAAACATGTTCTGGAGTCTGCTGAATAATTACATATCAGGAAGGATACTACCGGTTTCCAAAGAATTCCATTAAAGGGATATCTTCGGGAAACCGGTATTTTTTTAAGCTATTTTTGTTTAATTTGACGTTGTTTTCGTTGCTTTATTGAAAAATATTTCATTTTTTGCTAAATTATATATAAATATGGAGTATTCTGATTTTGTTTAGAAATACTCCAAAATTTCGAAAGGGGATGGAATGGTGGAAAACAGAAATAACAGGTTGCTGAATGCGAAATTAAACAAGTATATCGTTCCAGGTATTATGATGTCGCTGGCACTTCAGCTTGGAAACATTGTGGACACTATCTTTGTAAGTAATTTAATTGGTGTAGAAGCAATGTCCGCAGTCACAATGAGTCTTCCGGTTGAAACGATAGTTCAGCTTACCGGTTACTGTCTGGGTGTGGGAGGTTCCATAGCTGCAGGAAATATGCTTGGTAAACGTGACAAAGAAGGGGCTTCGAAATTGTTTTCAGCCACTTTCATCGTCACACTCGTGGTGGGACTGCTGTTTTCTCTTATTGCATTTCCTGCTGCAGGACCTATTGCCAGATTTCTGGTATCCGGAGACGGAGTTTTGACAACTTATACAAGAGACTATATCCGTATCAGCATGTTAGGTGCACCGGTAATCGGAATTGGTCTGATGATGGTAAATTACCTTGGGGTGGAAAATCATCCGGAGCTTGCTTCTGTTTATCTGATCACAGCCAATGTGATAAATCTTGTGCTGGATTACATATTTCTTAGATTTACACCACTTGGAGTTACAGGTGCATCCTTATCAACGGTACTTGGCTTCCTTTTTGCCATGGTGGTTTTCCTTTTCTATATTCGCTCAGATAAGAGGAATATCAGTTTCGTGCGGCTGAATGCAAAGGATTTCGGAATCGTGAAGGAAGCAGTGATTACAGGTGTGCCCATGCTTGTTTTCATGGCAACCAATTTTGTAAAAGCCCTTGGCCTGAACACCATCATTATGAATCAGATCGGGGAAGACGGAATGGCAGTATTTACGGTCTGCGACAATGTTTTGCTGATCGTGGAAATGCTTACAGGCGGAATCATTGGTGTAATTCCTAATGTTGCAGGAATTCTTTTTGGAGAAAAAGACTATGTAGGAATCCGTGTCCTGTGCAAAAAAATGCTGAAATACAGCTATATCGTGCTGGCCGTCATATTCGTTCTGATCATGCTGTTTACAGAACAGATCACCATTATGTTCGGAGGCGGCGGAGAGCTGGGACGGGAGATGGTTCATGCACTACGTATTTTTGCTTTGTGTGTAGTGCCTTATCTCTGGAATAAATTTACCGTAAGCTATTATGAATCTATTGAAGAGACTGCAATTGCAAGCTTTGTTACCTTCCTTGAAAACGCAGTGGCAGTTCTTCCTGCAACATTTATAGGAATTTCTATCTGGAAACAGATTGATGAAATCGGTACAAATGGAATTGGTGCTGCATTTGTTGCCACAGAGATCATAACCTTGATCGCAGCCTGGATTTTCCGAAAGATCAAACACAAAAATTCTACTTTTTATATTGTTCCGGACCAAAATCCCGGAATCAATTTTGATTTTTCCATTAAGAGCACCATGGAAGAAGCTGGCGCAGTTAACAGAAAAGTCCTGGAGTTCTGCAAGGAAAACGGTGTATCCGGAAACAGAGCCAATCTTGCTGCCGTGTGTGCAGAAGAAATGACTGTGAATATCATTAAATTTGGTGGAAAAACTTCCAACTGGATCGACATCAATCTTTGCCTGGAGGATGACATTTGCCAGTTAAGGATAAGAGACAACGGAGTGAATTTTAATCCGTTGGAATACAGCTATGACCATGAGGAGTTTGATATCCATGGAATTGAGCTGGTGAAAAAGATTTCAAAATCAATGGATTATATCCGCGCAATTGATATGAATAATACTATAATATCATTTTAGGAGGTGCAGGAAATGTCTGACATTAACGAAAAGAGCAATTTTGTTTTTGAATTTCAGCCTGTGACAAAGCTGTTTGAAGAGCAGGTGCGGCTTCATCCTGACAAATGTGCTGTAGCTTCCAGCAAGGAAAGCTTTACCTACGCACAGCTGAATGAAAGAGCAAACAGAATTGCGAATTCTCTTATTGAAAAAGGCGTTGGCTGTGAAAAAATCGTAGGTGTGGTACTGGAGCGCTGTTGTGACTTTTACGCAGTCCGTCAGGGTATTTTGAAGGCTGGTGGTGCATTTGCTGTTGCAGCTCCGGATTATCCCGATGACCGTGTGCAGTTCATTTTTGAAGATGCAGGAGTTCCCTTTATTATCACCACAGAGGAGATCGCGAAGGAGCGCCAGGAGCTGTTTTCCAGGCTTTCCTGTAAGGTGCTTCTGCTTGAAGAACTGCTGGAAAATCCAAATGCCGGAAACCCGGATACCAGGATTAAGGAACATGATCTTTGCTACTGTATTTACACCTCCGGTTCCACTGGAAAACCAAAAGGTGTTATGATCGAGCATATCAACCTTGCCAATTTTGTAAATCCCAATCCAAAGAATGCAGAAACCTATGGCTATGTAAGCAGGGGAAGCGTTTCCCTTTCCATGGCAGCCATGACATTTGATGTTTCGGTATTGGAGGAATTTCTCCCTCTCACCAATGGAATGACCGCAGTGATCGCAAGCGATGAAGAGATCCTGAATCCCATTATGCTCGGAGATTTAATTGTAAAAAATAAAGTGGATATTATGACCACCACTCCTACCTATCTTTCCAATATGATCGATCTGCCTCAGCTTCAGGAAGCAGCAGCCCAGATCAGGGTATTTGACGTAGGAGCAGAAGCATTCCCGCCTGCACTTTTTGACAAGATTCATGCAGTAAACCCAGATGCTTATATTATGAACGGCTATGGACCAACCGAGACTACCATCAGCTGTACCATGAAGGTAATCACCGACAGCAAAAACATTACCATCGGAAAGCCAAACGGCAATGTTCAGGTTTATGTGGTTGACAAAGAGAACAGGATCCTTCCGGACGGAGAGACCGGAGAGCTTGTAATTGCAGGTCTTGGAGTAGGTCGTGGCTACATCAATCTGCCGGAGAAAACAGCGGAGGTTTTCATCACTCTCAACGGAGAAAGAGCCTATAAAACAGGCGATCTTGCAAAGATCACTCCAGATGGCGAGATCGAATTTTTCGGAAGAATTGACAATCAGATCAAGCTTCGTGGTCTCAGAATCGAGCTTGGTGAGATCGAGGAGATTGTTAACAGCTTCGAAGGAATTATCACCAGTATTACAGTACCGGCGGATAATAAATATCTTTGCTGCTACTTTATGGCAGACCGTGAGATCGATGTTGAAGCGCTTACCGCTTATGCGTCAGAATCCCTGGCTCATTACATGGTTCCGGATGTTTTCATCCAGCTGGAAAAAATGCCTTTAACACAGAATGGAAAAATTGACAAAAAAGCATTGCCCAAGCCTGTGGCGCAGCCCAGAAATCTGAAAGAGCCGGAAACTCCAATGCAGAAGAAGATCTTTGACATTGTGGCCCAAGTAGTAGAAAACGACTTCTTCGGAATCGACACCAGCTTTTATAAGGCCGGCCTTTCCTCCATCAGTGCAATGAAGCTCTGTGTTCTGATCTCAGAGGAATTTGGTGTTACCGTAAAAACAAGCGATATCCACGAGAACAATACCGTGGAGAAGCTGGAAAAATATGTAATGCTGGCGCCGAAGCTCAGAACCTACGAAAAGAGAGAGGTTTATCCTCTTACCGGTTCCCAGAAGGGTATTTTTGCAGAATGCAGCAAAAATCCTGAGAGTACCGTATACAATATCCCCTTCCTTTTTGAACTGGATCCTGCAGTGGATACCCGGAAATTATCCGATGCAATTGCCAGAATGGTAAGCGCCCATTCCTACCTGCTTACACAGGTATATCTTGACGATAATGGGGAGATGGTACAGCGCCCTGGATATGAGACATTTGTGCCGGAAGTAATCGAGACCACAAATGAGAAATTTGCCAGCCAGAAGGAAAGCCTTGTACGTCCGTTTAAGCTGGAAAAAGGACGTCTCCTTCGTGTGGCAATTTATGTGACAGAAGATAAGAAATACCTCTTTACTGATTTCCACCATATTATTGCTGACGGCAACTCCTATGATATCATTTTCGAGGATATCAATAAGGCCTATATGGGTGAAAAACTGGAAAAAGAGTCCTATACCGGATTTGATGCGGCCCTTGACGAAGAACAGCAGATGAAAGAGGGCAAATACAAAAAAGCTGAGAAATATTATGACAGTATTTTTGAAGGAATTGAGACTGAATCTCTTCCTATGCCGGACCTGAATGGAAAAGCTCCTGAAAAAGGTTATCTGGAGAAGACCATGGGCCTAAAAGAAGAGGCCATTCTTTCCTATTGCGAGAAGCTGGGTGTTACCCCGAATATTTTATTTACAGGTCTGTTCGGCATCCTTATGGCAAAATACTCCAATGCAGAGGATAGTCTGTTTTCCACTATTTATAATGGACGAAACGATTCCAGGCTTGAAAACACAGTCTGCATGCTGGTAAAAACCCTTCCTGTTTATTGCAAATTCGACCCGAAGACCACCGTACAGGCGTATATGGCAGAGCTTTCCGAGCAGATGCTGTCCTCCATGGCAAACGATATTTTCCCATTTTCCGATATTTGTGCAAAATACGGGCTGAATTCGGATCTTACCTTTGCATACCAGGCAGAGTTAAGCGACGATTATCCAATTGGAGACACCATTGCCAGAGGCCACGACCTTTCCCTGGATATGGCCAAAATGCCTCTGCTGATCCAGGTAAGAGAGTACAACCACACTTATGTGCTTACAGCAGAATACCGCAGCGACATGTACAGCCAGGCCTTTATTGACGGAATCCTGGATTCCTATGAAGCTGCCATGAGCTCCATGCTGAAAACAAAATATGTTTCTGAAATCTCTGTGATCTCTCAGAGTGGGGTAAACAAGATCGCAGAATTCAATCATACAGAAAACGAATTTGACAGAAGCAAAACCATTTCTGACATGTTCGCTGAATTGGCAGAGACCATTCCAGACCACACCGCAGTGGTATTTAAAGACCGGAAATATACATACAAAGAACTGGACGAGCTCAGCAACAGACTTGGAAAATATATTGCATCCCAGGGAATCGGCAGGGAGGATGTAGTCTCCATTCTGATCCCCCGCTGCGAATACATGGCCATCGCACCAATGGGCGTGATCAAAGCCGGTGCGGCATACCAGCCTCTTGACCCTACTTACCCGAAAGACCGCCTGATGTACATGCTGGAGGATTCTGCTGCTAAGCTTTTGATCGCAGACAGAGAGCTTCTGCCGCTGGTAGACGGCTATCAGGGACCTGTTTTATTTACAGATGAGATCCCACAGCTGGAAGAGCGTGATGTGGAACTTAAGAAGCCAGAGCTTCATGATCTGTTTATTTTACTGTACACTTCCGGCTCCACCGGCGTGCCGAAAGGCTGTATGCTGGAATATGGAAATATCACTGCATTCTGCCACTGGTACAAAAAGTATTACCAGGTAGATCACAGCTCCAAAATAGCAGCTTATGCGTCCTTTGGTTTTGATGCTTCCATGATGGACATTTACGGTGCAATTGCAAACGGTGCAGAGCTTCACATTATTCCGGAAGAAATCCGCCTTGATTTCATTGCACTTCAGCGTTATTTTGAAGAGAATGGCGTTACCCATTCCTTTATGACTACACAGGTGGGAAGACAGTTTGCAATGGAAATGAGCTGCGAGAGCCTGCAATATCTTTCCATAGGCGGAGAGAAGCTTGTTCCTATGGAGCCGCCGAAGGATTATAGATTCTTTAATGCTTATGGCCCTACAGAGTGTACAATTTTTACAACTATATTTGAAGTAGATAAGTACTACTCCAACATTCCAATTGGAAAGGCACTTGATAACTTTAAGCTTTATATAGCCGATAAGTTTGGCCATTTGCTTCCATACGGTGCTTGCGGTGAACTGATGATATCCGGATGGCAGGTTTCCAGAGGCTATCTGAATAAACCGGAGAAAACTTCGGAAGTTTATACAAAAAATGTTTATGACGATGCAGAAGGCTATGAAGTCCTGTATCATTCCGGTGATGTTGCCAGATATCTTCCAGATGGAAATATCCAGATCATTGGAAGAAAAGACTCCCAGGTTAAGGTCAGAGGCTTTCGAATTGAGCTTTCCGAGGTTGAGGAGGTCATAAGAAGATATGAAGGTATAAAGGATGCGACCGTAGTAGCTTTTGATGATCCTAATGGCGGTGGAAAATACATTGCAGCTTATGTAGTATCTGACAGTCAGGTTGACATAAATAAGTTAAATGATTTCATCAAAGAAACCAAGCCTCCATACATGGTTCCGGCAGTTACCATGCAGATCGACAAGATCCCGCTGAACCAGAATCAGAAGGTAAACAAAAAAGCCCTTCCACTGCCAGAGCGAAAAGTGGAAGAAATCGTGAAACCGGAGAATGAGACTCAGCAGAAGCTGTTTGACTGTATTGCTGAGGTTCTTGGCTATACCGAATTCGGCATTACCACAGATATTTACGAGGCAGGACTGACCTCTATCACTGCTATTAAGCTGAATATCCTTATTTCCAAAGCTTTTGACATTGTGATAAAAACATCTGACATCAAGGATCACCCAACCATTCAGATGTTAGAGAGCTTTGTGAAGACTGCCGGAAAAGAAACCAAGAGGGAAATCCAGGAAAATTATCCTCTCACCAATACTCAGGAGGGAATTTTCATCGAGTGTACAGCCAATATGGGATCCACCATTTACAACATTCCATATCTTCTGAAGCTTGACAAAAAGGTTGACCTGGATAAGCTGGCAGAAGCAATTGACAGCACCGTTGCAGCTCATCCTTACCTGAAAACCCGTCTCTTTATGAGCGACGAAGGAGAAGTCCTTCAGAAACGTAATGATGCTTTCACTTATAAGACGCAGATTATAAATGGAATGAACCGGGAAACTCTGGTTCGTCCGTACATGCTGTTTAATGAACAGCTTTTCCGCTTTGAGATTCACAGAACCTGTGATGGAAATTATCTGTTCCTTGACATTCATCATATTGTTGCAGATGGTACCTCCCTGGGCATTATCCTGAACGACATTAACAGGGCTTACAGCGGAGAAAAGCTGGAAGTGGAAGAGTATACTTCCTATGATCTGGCCCTTGATAACAGGGATGCTCTGGCAAGTGATGCTTATAAGAATGCAGAGAACTACTATAAATCCGTTTTTGAAAATGCGGGCGGAAGCATCAACTTCTATCCAGACAAGAGCGGAGCAGCTCCAACCGCAGAGATGTATCATCGTGAGACCAGTGAGTTCTCCGTACAGGACGTGAAGGCATTCTGTAAGAAGCACGGAATTACAGAGAATGTATTCTTTATCTCTGCTTTTGGTATTACTCTTGGAAAATACAATTTCAGGAAGGATGCGGTATTTACCACTATTTACCACGGCAGAAACGATTCCAGACTTTCCGATACCGTGGGTATGCTGGTAAAGACTCTTCCCGTTTACTGTGATTTCTCAGGAAGCACTGCGGATTGCCTGAATGCTGTCCAGCAGCAGCTGATTAATTCCATGAACAACGATATTTATCCGTTCTCCCAGATCAGCCATGAGTTCAACATCAAGGCAGATGCCATGGTGATCTATCAGGGCGACAACTTCGCCTTTGATAATATCGGCGGGGAATATGCGCAGGAAGAACCTGTTCAGCTGAATGCGGCAAAGGCACCTGTTTCCATCAGTATTTCAATTGAGAGAAATAAGTTTGTCTTTGAGATTGAGTACAGAGGCGACATGTACAACGAGGAAACCATCAAATACCTTGCAGATAACCTGGAAACAACGGCAGATGGAATCCTGAGAGAATACGAGCCGGCAGACATCAGACTGATGTTTGAGGAAGAAACCAAAATGGAAGATGATCCTTCCCATGCCGGAAAGACCTTTGTAGACCTGTTCAGGGAAGCTGTTGCAAAATATCCGGACAGACCGGCGGTAAAAGACGGAATGGGCGAGCTTACCTATAAAGAACTGGACCATATGTCAGATTATGTTGCTCAGAAGCTTACGGAAAATGGCTTTGGCAGGGAAAAGGTTGCAGGTATTCTGTGCGGAAGAACAAAGGAATATGCCGTAGCTTATATCGGTGTTATGAAAGCCGGCGGTGCGTATGTTCCATTGGATCCGGAATATCCGCAGAGTAGAATTGAGTACATGCTGAAGGATTCCGAGGCAGAAAACCTGCTTGTAATAGACCGTTACCGCAGTCTGGTAGGCTTCTACGACCAGAATGTGATCAGCCTGGATGACGTGGCAGCAGAATCCAAAGACTTTGCACTTTCTGTAGAGCTCACAGCTCCGAAACCAGAGAACCTGGCTTATATGATCTACACATCCGGTTCCACCGGAAAACCAAAAGGTGTTATGCTTGAACAGCGGAACCTGCTGAACCTGATCGAGTATATCCTTATGACAAGAAAACTGACACCAGATGATATTGTGGCAGAGTTTGCAAGCTTCTGCTTCGATGCATCCGTGATCGACCTGTTTGCTCCGCTTACTGCAGGCGCAGTACTGTACATTTTGCCAGAGAGCATACGAAAAGATGCGGTTGCTGTTGGAAAATTCATAAAAGAAGAAAAAATTACCACAGCTACCTTCCCAACTCAGATGGGCGAGTTGGTTGCAGAGCTTCTTGACGATGCTCCGAGCCTGAAATTTGTCACCCTGGGTGGTGAGAAGTTCAAATATTACCGGGATAGAACTTACCAGATGATCAATGGCTACGGTCCAACGGAGAATACTGTTTCCTCCACAGAGTTCTGGGTTGACAAACAGTACGACAACATCCCGATCGGTAAGTCACAGCGGAATATCCGCAGCTACATTGTGGACGAAAATATGAAACGGCTTCCGGTAGGCGCTTCTGGTGAGCTTTGCCATGCCGGACGTCAGATTGCAAGAGGATATCACAATCTTCCTGAGAAGACGGCTTCCGTATTTGTGGAAAATCCGTTCTCCGTATGTGACGAGGACAAACGTCTTTACAGAACCGGTGATATGGTCCGCATGAAGGGCGATGGAAATATTGAATATATCGGAAGAATCGACTCCCAGGTAAAGATAAGAGGATATCGTATTGAGCTTGGTGAGATCGAGGGTGCCCTTCTGAAGCATGATCTGGTGAAGAATGCAGCTGTTATTGTGATTGAAAAAGGTGGAAACAAATATATCACAGCTTATTATACTGGAGAAACCATTCCGGAAGATGAGCTGAAACTGTTCCTGAACCCGCTGATTCCGGATTACATGATGCCGTCCTTCTTTGTCCATCTTGAGAAAATGCCGGTGACTCCTGGCGGAAAGATCGACAAAAAGGCACTTCCGGTACCAGAAGTAACCACCACAGCCAGCACAGCCTATGTGGAGCCTGTTACCGCTGTCCAGATTGCACTTTGCGAGATATTTGAAAAAGCACTTGGCATTGAAAAAGTAGGAATTGAGGACAACTTCTTCGAACTTGGAGGCTCCTCACTTACTGCATCGAAAGTTGCTGTTATGTGCCTTTCTAAGAATATTTCCATTGTATATGCGGACATTTTCAAATATCCGACTATCCGTGAGCTTTCTGCAATCGTGGATAACAGTGAAGCATTTGAAAATCCGCAGAGCGAGAATGAATTCTCCAGATACAATTATAACCGGATCCAGAGCGTGATCAGCGGAAATGTAGAAGAAAACGTAAACCAGGTGACAAAGGAAGAAATTGGTGATATCATGATCACAGGTGCAACCGGCTTCCTGGGAATTCATGTTCTGAAGGCCTATCTGGATAATTATGACGGCAAGGTTTACTGCCTGGTACGTAAAGGGAAATATGAGTCCATGGAGAAACGAATGATGCATATGTTGATGTATTACTTCGATAATCCATGCCAGGAACTGTTTGGAGAGCGTATTATCTGTGTGGATGGCGATATTACCTCGAAAGAACAGGTGGAGAAATTTGCAGATTACAAATTTAACACCATTATTAACTGCGCAGCCTGCGTAAAGCATTTTGCAGCTGGTGATGTACTGGAGAAGATAAATGTACACGGAGTGGAAAATCTGATTGAATTCTGTAAAAATAGTGGACGCAGACTGATCCAGATTTCTACTGTTTCTGTTGCCGGAGAAGGTTCCGATGGTGTTCCGCCAATGTCCAGAGTCTTTAATGAAAACGATCTGTATATTGGACAGAACATCACAAATGAATATATCCGCACAAAATTCCTTGCAGAGAGAGCTGTACTGGAAGCTGTTTCCAGTGGGCTTGACGGAAAGGTTATCCGTGTAGGAAATCTGATGAGCCGAAATTCAGATGGTGAATTCCAGATCAACTTTATTACAAACGGATTCCTGCGAAGCCTGAGAGGATATGAGGCAGTTGGTAAATTCCCAATTGGGGCTATGCACGAAGTTACAGAATTTTCACCAATTGATTCTACTGCACTTGCAGTGTTGAAACTGGTGCAGACAGACCGGAGATTTACCGTATTCCACGCCTGCAACAGCCATCATATCTATATGGCGGATCTGATCTATGCAATGCGGAGCCATGGATTTGACATTGACATTGTAAGTGATGAAGAGTTTGAGGCTGCAGTAAAAGAATTTGCAAAGAACAGTGATGATTCGGATGTTGTTTCCGGACTGATCGCGTATACGGCTCATAATGAAAATGAGATCTATACCCTGGATTACAGCAACCGGTTTACAGCACAGGTTCTTTACAGACTGGATTACAAATGGCCGGTTACAGATGACAGATATCTGGAAAGCGCTATTGAGGCACTTGACAGACTTGCATTCTTTGATTGATTTACGCAACTTAAAGGAGGAAATTGTAATGGAAATTGTAAGTAAGACAGAGGGCAGCAAGGTAACTATGGAGATCACAGGATGGCTTGACACCCAGACTGCACCGCAGCTGGAAAAGGAGCTGTCAGCACTTGATCCTGGTACAACCAGCCTGGTATTTGACTTTGCAAACCTGGAATATATCTCTTCCGCCGGACTTCGTCTGGTAATCGCCGCTTATAAGAAGATGGCAGGCAAGGAAGGCTTCCGGATTGTAAATGTTTCTGATGAAGTGTACGATGTTTTCAGTCTTACCGGATTTGACCAGAAGATCAATATTGAGAAAAAATAAAGGTTGAATTCGTGCATGGCGAAACGTATTGCGGGTCACAGGTAACATTCCGCGAGGTGTTTTTGTAAACAAAGTTCACAGAAAACCCGAGAATTGCGGCGCGAAATCATGTGAATGCATGATTTCTGTGCATGGCGAAGCGTATTGCTGTGATTAGAGTGAACAGTAATCTGTCTGGAGTAGACATAGGGAATCCACGGTTACTATCCGGTTCTTTTATAGTAAGAAATGATAAAATTATATAGAATCAATATCAATACTCTTGAGGATCCCTTGCAGAATGAAAGCCTTTTGGAACAAGTTGGACCAGAGAGAAGAAAGAAGGTCATCCGGTATCTTCAGCCGGATGACCGCAAAAGGAGTCTGGGAGCAGGAATTATGATCCGAAAGATCCTGAATGGGAACGGACTTTCCGAAAGCAGCCTGAAATATTCCGAAAATGGGAAGCCTTTGGCGGACCATTTCCATTTTAATATCTCCCATGCTGGAGAATATGTGGTAGGAGTAGTGTCGGATGGTGAAGTGGGATGCGACATTGAGCGGAATGTCAATGCGCCTCTGGAAATTGCGGAGCATTATTTCCATTCGACAGAGCGGGAATATATAGAAGCTGCTTCTGACCCGGGCAAAGCTTTTTTTACACTTTGGACCTTAAAGGAAAGTTATATGAAAATGACAGGCAGGGGGATGAGCCTTCCGCTTGATTCTTTCGAGATCATTCGAAAAGATCAGGGCTTTGTTCTGGGAAAATCACCGAAAAGACCAGGCTTTTTCAGGACAATGGAATTTGAGAATTATATTTTCTCAGTGTGCATGGAAAGTGATTTTTCTTTGCCGCCCAAGGGCTTTACAGAGCTTCTGTGACACTACTGCCTTTTGCTGCTATCCAGCATGGATTGGAGCTTATTTTTAGTCAAAAAATCCTTAAGAATTATATGCAAAAGACTTGACGGATATGTCCGCTGTGTGGTAAACTGTACAAGCGACATGGAAGTTAGGTCTTTTTTTTATGCCGAAAAACGGTGGCGGATACACCGAAAAGGCTGATTTAAGACCATGCAAATGAAAACACTGGAGGTGGAAGTTGTGCGCGTTAGGATTACATTAGCATGTACAGAGTGCAAGCAGCGTAACTACAATATGACCAAGGAGAAAAAGAACCATCCTGAGAGAATGGAAACCAAGAAATATTGTAAGTTCTGCCAGAGACACACAATGCACAAGGAAACAAAATAGTCACTTTAGATTGTGAGGTTAGGCTATGCAAGAAAAAGAAAAATCTGCAGGCAAGACCGCCAAGGCTAAGGAGCCGAAGAAATCCTGGTTCCAGGGGCTGAAGGCAGAGTTCAACAAAATTGTCTGGACAGACCGCGATACACTGATGAAACAGTCAGTTGTTGTTATTGTCATAACCGTAATTCTCGGTGTGATCATCAGTGTGATGGATGCAGGCATTCTGGAATGCATTAATCTTTTAATCAAATAAGGACAAAGGTGATTGTATGTCAGAAGCAAAATGGTACGTTGTCCATACCTATTCCGGTTATGAGAACAAGGTAAAGGCCAACATTGAGAAGACAATTGAAAACCGACATCTTGAGGATCAGATTCTGGAAGTACGGGTTCCTCTGGAAGACGTTGTGGAGATGCGTAATGGTGTTTCCAAGCAGGTCCAGAGAAAAATGTTCCCAAGCTATGTTCTTATCAACATGGTCATGAACGACGATACCTGGTATGTTGTCCGGAATACCCGTGGAGTGACTGGGTTTGTTGGTCCGGGATCCAAGCCTGTACCGCTCACAGAAGAAGAAATGAAGCCGCTGGGCATCAAAGATGAGACTGTCCGCGTTGATTTCGTCGAGGGCGATACCGTTGTTGTAACAGGCGGAGCCTGGAAAGAGACTACAGGTGTTGTGACTGCCATCAATCCGCAGAAGCAGCTTGTAACGATCAATGTAGAGATGTTTGGACGCGAAACACCGGTTGTAATCAGTTTCGCAGAAGTTCAGAAAATGTAACAGACAAAGGTAACACAATATCGTGGGAGGGACATACCCCCGCCAATACCACATAGGAGGTGCCGAAAATGGCAAAGAAAGTAACAGGATATATCAAATTACAGATTCCCGCTGGTAAAGCAACTCCAGCACCACCTGTAGGTCCGGCTCTTGGACAGCACGGTGTAAATATCGTTCAGTTTACAAAAGAGTTCAATGCGAGAACAGCAGATCAGGATGGTATGATCATTCCTGTAGTAATCACTGTTTATGCAGATAGAAGTTTCAGCTTCATAACCAAAACTCCGCCGGCTGCAGTTCTTCTTAAGAAAGCTGCAAATATCAAATCCGGTTCCGGCGTACCGAACAAAACAAAAGTTGCTAAAGTTACAAAAGCTCAGGTTGAGGAGATCGCTCAGCTTAAGATGAAAGACTTAAATGCAGCATCCATCGAAGCAGCAGCAAGCATGATTGCTGGTACTGCAAGAAGTATGGGAATTGAAGTAGTTGATTAATCACAAATAGTAAGTGGGAGGGCTTTTCCCCGCAAATACCACAGGAGGTTATAGAAATGAAACGAGGAAAGAAATACGTGGAGGCTGCTAAGGCAGTTGACCGCGCAACATTATACGATACTAATGAAGCTATCAGCTTAGTTAAAAAAGCTGCTGTTGCCAAATTTGACGAGACTATCGAAGTTCATATCCGCACAGGCTGCGATGGACGTCATGCAGATCAGCAGATCCGTGGTGCAGTAGTTCTGCCACACGGTACAGGTAAAACTGTTCGCGTTCTTGTATTCGCTAAGGATGCAAAAGCTGAGGAAGCTAAGGCTGCAGGTGCTGATTTCGTAGGCGCTGAGGACCTTATTCCGAAGATCCAGAATGAAGGATGGCTTGACTTCGACGTTGTTGTTGCAACTCCAGATATGATGGGTGTTGTTGGACGTCTTGGTCGTGTACTTGGACCGAAAGGTTTAATGCCTAACCCGAAGGCTGGTACTGTAACTATGGATGTTACAAAGGCTATCAATGATATCAAAGCTGGTAAGATTGAGTATCGTCTTGACAAATCAAACATTATCCATGTGCCGATCGGTAAAGCTTCCTTTACTGAGGAGCAGTTAAGCGACAACTTCCAGACGCTGATTGGAGCTATTGTAAAGGCTAGACCTAGCACACTGAAAGGACAGTATTTAAAGAGCGTTGTTATTGCTCCGACAATGGGTCCTGGAGTGAAGATCAACCCGATCAAGTTAGCTTAATAGATGAAAATGAAGAGCACTCACCGCGAGGTGGGTGCTTTTTTTCATGTCATAATTTTGATATTTTATAGTGAGTTTTGGTATATGTTTTTTATCATATGAGATATCATATGGGAAAATCGGGTCAATATAAAGACCAGGAGGAGTGTGCAGGGATGAAATATGGATATTTTGATGATAAGAAACGAGAATATGTGATTACCAGACCAGATACACCAGCGCCTTGGGTAAACTATCTGGGAGATCCTGAGTATGGTGCCATTGTGTCCAATAATGCAGGCGGATACAGCTTTGTAAAGTCTGGGGCTAACGGAAGAATTTTACGTTATGTTTTTAATCAGTTTGACGAGCCGGGAAGATATATTTATCTGAGGGACAATGAAACGAAAGATTTTTGGTCAGCGTCATGGCAGCCTGTAGGAAAGGATCTTGAAAAATATAAAAGTGAATGTCACCACGGTACTGCTTATACCAGGATGATGGCAGATTACAGCGGTATTCATTCTGAGGTTAGGTATTATGTACCCCTGGGACAGTCTTATGAGGTGTGGAGCCTTTGTGTGGAGAACTGTTCTGATAAGGAAAGAGAAATTAATGTAACCGGATATGCGGAATTTACCAACAACAGCAACTATGAGCAGGATCAGGTAAATCTGCAGTATTCCCAGTATATTACCAAAACTGTTTTCAGAGGAAACCGTGTACGCCAGATGATCCATGCAAATCTGGATCGTCTTGATGAAGGGGAAAAGGTAGATAACAAAGATGTGACAAATCGGTTCCTGGGTCTGGCCGGCGTGCCAGTGGATTCCTGGTGCGGTGAAAAAGAAGCATTTCTGGGGAGATATCACGGTTATGGAAACCCGGTAGGAGTAATTGACGGCAAGCTTAATTGTGAGGGAAATTATAATGAAAACAGCTGTGGTGCATTGACAGCAGTGTTAAAGCTTGCCCCGGGAGAAAAGAAAGAGATGGCTTTTCTTGTAGGTATGAAAAAGAATGACGAGGCAGAAGCGATTGTTGCGCGTTATGACCAAAATTGCCAGCAGGTTTGCGAAAGGGAACTGGAAGAACTGATCAGTTACTGGCATGGACAGCTTTCACATTTTCAGATAAAAACTCCAAGTAATGAATTTAATACCATGATCAACACATGGAACGCTTACAACTGTTTTATGACTTTTATCTGGTCCAGAGCAGCATCCTTTACTTACTGCGGTCTGCGCAATGGATATGGATACCGCGACACTGTGCAGGATATTCAGGGCGTGATCCATCTGGCACCTGAAATGGCAGCGGATAAGATCCGTTTCATGTTGTCTGCCCAGGTAGATAATGGTGGTGGTCTGCCTCTTGTTAAATTCACCCATAATCCAGGACATGAGGATACGCCAGACGATGCTTCCTATGTACAGGAAACAGGGCATCCGGCATATCGCGCTGACGATGCTTTATGGCTTTTTCCAACTGTATATAAGTATGTGTCAGAGACAGGAAATGTAGATTTTATTGATGAGGTAATCCCATTTGCAAATAAAGATGAAGGAACAGTATATGAGCATCTGAAACGTGCGATCCAGTTCTCGATGGAACATCTTGGAAAACATGGAATGCCGGCGGGACTTTATGCAGATTGGAACGACTGCCTGAGGCTTGGAAAAGATGGAGAATCTACTTTTGTAGCTTTGCAGTTTTATTATGCAATGACCATTTTGAAGGAGTTTGCGGCTTACGAAAAAGATGAAGAATATATCTCATATCTGGAAAAAAGCCAGGAAGAGCTTGGGAAACTGATTGAAAAGCTTTGCTGGAATGAAGACCGGTTTATCCGCGGTTTTACAGAAGCAGGAGAAATAATCGGACAGCGTACAGATCCGGAAGCAAATATGTGGCTGAATCCCCAGAGCTGGGCTGTGATCAGTGGGCTTGCAACAAAGGAGCAGTCAGAACTGGCACTTGAGCAGGTTTATAAAAGACTGAATACAGAGTATGGTGCTATTCTCATGGATCCCCCATACCACGCACATGCTTTTGACGGTGCACTGGCTGTAATTTATAATGCAGGAACAAAAGAAAATGCAGGGATTTTTTCTCAGTCACAGGGATGGATCATTCTGGCAGAAGCATTAATGGGACATGGAGAAAGAGCATTTGGCTACTTTATGGAAAATGCTCCGGCTGCACAGAATGATAAGGCGGAGATCCGCAGACTTGAGCCATATTGCTATGGTCAGTTTACAGAGGGGAAAGCAAGTCCGAATTTTGGCCGTTCTCATGTACACTGGCTTACTGGAACTGCGTCTACTGTTATGGTAGGATGTGTGGAAGGTATTCTTGGAATGCGTCCTGATTTCTATGGTCTTCGTATCGCACCGTCCATACCGAAGGAATGGGATGGATTTGAAGTCGAAAAAGATTTCCGCGGCTGTCACCTGCACATTAAAGTGCAAAATCCGGGACATGCAGAGAGTGGATTTAAGAAACTTACTGTAAACGGTGAAGAGTTAAAAGATAATTATATCCCACAGGATAAGCTGACTGCTGAAACTGAGGTTGAATTGTATCTGTCGTAAAAATTTAGTAGGCCTGGTGGGTGGACGCAGGCAGAAAGCGAGAAACATTGATGAAACATATAGAATTTCAGGATAAAAACGGAAGCTTTATTATACATGATCCGGAAAATTATAGCGGTCTGTATCTGCCTATGGCGGGAGAAAAAGGACTGAAATCCAGTATCACCCCTAATCTGGGAGGTGACAGCAAAACGGATCAGAATCATTTCCTTCTTGAGCCTGTAAGTATTGAAAACCTGCATAACAACCGAAATACCAGAAATTTCTGGTGTCAGGTATATAAAAGCACAGAAGCATGTGATACTGCTCTGTCTGGAGCAGATCCGAAGCTTCTGGGCTGTTGGTCTGTCTGTGGAAATTCTGCAGAACAGGAATTTCAGAAATTTACAGATAAGCAGGACGAAAGCACACTGGAAGCTGGTTTTATGTGGCAGAAGATTTCCCGAAAATCACAAAAATATGGTCTTCAGGCAGAAGTAACATCTTTTGTTACAATTTCTGGGGACATGGAAGTAGAATATGTGGAAATCACAAATATTTCCGAAAAAAAAGTGGAAATTGTGCCAACAGGTGCAATTCCGGTATATGGAAGAAGTGCAGATAATCTTCGAGATCACCGCCATGTTACCTCCCTTCTCCACCGAATTCGGACCACCGATTATGGTGTGGAAGTAACCCCGGTTTTGTCCTTTGACGAGCGGGGACATCAGAAAAATAATACTACATATTTTGTATACGGTTCAGATGAAAACGGAGAGAAGCCGGAGTCATTTTATCCTACGGTGGAGGAGTTTATAGGAGAAGGCGGAACCTTTCTGAATCCAGAGGCAGTAAGAATTAATAAGCCCGGAAAACCCTCTGGAACAGAACTTCAGGGAAAAGAGGCTGTTGGAGGCATCCGATTCAGCCGGAAAACACTGAAACCAAGGGAAACAGCTGGTTATATTTTACTATGTGGGATTGCAGATGCCGGTGAGCAGCAGTTCCCAAGAAAGGAGAATACAGATAAAAAGGCAATAGATCCGGCAAAAGCTTCTAAATGGATAGAGTCGTTGACTTCTGGCTGCAGGACCCGCTCCCAGGTACGGAATATGCTGGAAGAAGTAAAAGAACACTGGATTCGGAAGGTTAATGTAGCGTTTGAAACTGGAAGCGAAGATGCGGATAATTATCTGAAATGGATCTGTTTCCAGCCAATCCTCAGAAGAATTTATGGATGTTCTTTTCTCCCCTATCATGATTATGGAAAAGGGGGACGCGGCTGGCGCGATTTATGGCAGGATTGCCTTGCCTTGTTGATCATGGAGCCATCTGAGGTAAGACAGATGATCATTGATAATTATGGAGGTGTTCGTATTGATGGAACAAATGCCACAATTATAGGAAGTGGTCAGGGAGAATTTATTGCAGACAGGAATAATATTACCCGTGTATGGATGGATCATAGCTTTTGGCCGTTTGTAACTACGAAGCTTTATTTGGATCAGACCGGGGATCTTGATGTTTTATTTGAGAAGATTCCATATTTTAAGGATCTTCAGTCAAAACGCGGAACAGCTCATGATGAAGAATGGAACAGCAGTTATGGTAATTTACAGAAAACAGATGCTAATGAAATATATCATGGAACTGTTCTGGAACATATTCTTCTTCAAAATCTGTGCGCATTTTTTGATGTGGGAGATCATAATGAAATGTGTCTGCATGGAGCAGACTGGAATGATGCCTTAGACATGGCCTGGGAAAAAGGTGAGAGTGTGGCCTTTACCTGTGCTTATGCCGGAAATTTGAAGGATATCGCTTATGTGCTTAGAGAAATAGAGAGTGTTCAGGGAATTAACAGGATTGAGCTTGCAGAAGAAATGGAATGTCTGTTTGCCTGTGGAAAACAGTTATATGAAAACCCTGAGAAAAAACAGAAGGTTTTGAAGCAATATACTGATTTGAGTGCCCATAATCTCAGTGGAAATAAAGTAGTGCTTTCTCTGAAAATGGTATGCAGCAATCTGGAAGAAAAAGCAGACTGGCTCGTGGAAAATATTCGGAAAAATGAATGGATCCAGGATGGGGATAAAGGCTGGTTTAATGGATATTATGATAATCATGGAAGAAAAGTAGAATATAGCGCGGTTTCAGATGAAACCGACAATAAAGCTGGTGCAGAGTGTAACACCCGAATGATGCTTACCGGACAGGTATTTGCTGTCATGAGTGGTACCGCTACAGAGGAACAGATACAGGCAATCTGCAGGAGTGCAGATGCATATCTGTATGACAGGAAAGCCGGCGGCTACCGCCTGAATACAGATTTCAAAGAGGAAAAATTTGACCTGGGAAGAATGTTTGGATTTGCATATGGAGAAAAGGAAAATGGTGCCGTCTTTTCCCATATGGCAGTTATGTATGCCAATGCATTGTACAAAACCGGTCACGCCAAAGAAGGATACAAAGTTCTTCAGACTCTGCTTGATACTGCAATGGATTTTGAACGCAGCAAAATGTACCCGGGAATCCCGGAATATTTCGATAATCAGGGAAGAGGCTTATACGCATATCTGACCGGAGCTGCAAGCTGGTATATGCTGACCATGATAACAGAAGTTTTTGGAGTAAAAGGCCAGCTGGGCGATATGGTGATAGCACCTGCACTTATGCCTGAGCAGTACGATCAGGAAGGAAAAGCTTCCTTGAAAATAGAATTTGCCGGAAGGAAATTTTCCATTCATATTTTTAACAGGGAGAAAAAAGAATGGAATAAAGTGCAGATAAAAGAAGCCTTTTGTGATGGTACTTTGCTGTCGGCAGAAGGCGGCAGGCAGGCTCGCCTGAAGCGCTCTGAAATAGAAAAACTGACTTTGGAAAAAGTACATGAAATTAATATTATTTTGAACTAATCTGGATAAAGAATTAGAAAAATGACCAGATATTCAGGAATAACAATGCATAAATAAAGGTTATTCCTGAATATCCGGTCTTTTTATGTAAGGCGGAGAATTATGCATTGCAGGAGCCTTACGTGCTAGAGCCTGTTTGAAAAATCATTCCCGCAATCTGCACGCCCCACTTTGCGGTATATTTTGCCCGAATTCAGTTGCCGTAGCCCGCTACGGCGCCTTCATCCGGACAAAATCTTCCACAAATTGTAACGCACATCATGCAGAAAGCTTTTTTCAAACACGCTCTAGGTCAGCTTACCACATGGATTTATAATACCTATCCCTGTATTTTTTTGGAGTCAGACCAGTGAAATTTTCGAATACTTGAATAAAGTGACTCTGGGAAGAGAAGGATAGGTAATTGGCGATGTCAACTACTGCTTTGTCCGAGTAGCGAAGAAGATGTGTGGCTTTTTCTATTTTTTTCTCCCTTATGTAGTCACTGATGGAAATTCCAAGATTTTGTTTGAATACCCTGGATAGATAATTCTGGGAAAGACCGGTGTGGCAGGCAAGGTCTTCTATGGTGATACGGTCCTTTATATGAGCATAGATGTAATCAATGCACTGCATAACTGGCTTGGAAAGTACGGATAATTTTTTTTGCAGGATCATTTTTCCGGTAAAATCCTTTGCCATAGTGTGGTGAAGGTCTGCAATCTGTCGCAGGGAAGTGCAGGAATCCATTTTTAAAATGTAAAAGTCACTAAGCCGGTAGGCCTGCTCTGCCTCCATTCCTCCGTCAATGCAATATCTGGTAAGCATCGCAGCTGTAACCACAAAGTGGTATTTCAGATTCGTGACAGGGTTTCTGGAAAGGACTCCGGTTCCCTCCAGATTCGTAAAAGAATCTGCATTACAGTTCTGTATGACAGTTTCCATATCTCCGGTTTTTACTGCCGTATAAAAGGAATATTCAACAGAAGGCGGCCTGTGCTTGGATTCAGTTTCGTTTTCTTCAAATTCTGTGTTGTACCAGTCTTTTGATATTGCCATGTAATCCCCTCCAAAACAAAAATGTGTCATTTTTTATATTATGACATGAATCTGATATTTTGTTAAGAGAAATAATATAATGTCAAAAATAAAAATGGTATATTTATTGCACCAAAGAGATACAGCATTAAGAAAATGCTCAAAAAAGGAGGATCTTTTATATGAAGAAGAGAGCAGTATCTATGTTACTTACAGCTGTTATGGCAGTTACCGGTATGGCTGCAACAGCAACCGTAGCACATGCAGAAGGAGAAGAGGGAAAGGTTATTAACATCTATTCCTGGAACGATGAGTTCCGTACACGTCTGGAGGCTATTTATCCAGAAGTTGAGTCCACTTCCAGCGATGGAACTGTTACAACCTTAAAAGACGGAACTGAGATCCATTGGATCATCAACCCAAACCAGGATGGTGTTTACCAGCAGAAGCTTGATGAGGCGCTTCTGAATCAGGCTGATGCATCTGATGATGATAAAGTAGATATTTTCTTAACTGAGACCGATTATGTTTTCAAATATACAGACAAAGATGCAGATGTAGCAATGCCGCTTACAGATCTTGGAATTGACCCGGATACAGATCTTGCAGATCAGTACGATTTCACAAGAACAACTGCTTCTGACTCTGACGGAGTACAGAGAGGTTCTACATGGCAGTGCTGCCCAGGAACCCTGGTATACCGTCGTGATATTGCAAAAGAAGTTTTTGGAACAGATGATCCGGCAGAAGTAGGCGAGAAAGTAAAAGACTGGGATACAATGAAAGAGACTGCTGCTCAACTGAAGGAGAAAGGTTACTACACATTTGCTTCTTATGCAGATACCTTCCGTTTATATGGAAACAGCATCACACAGTCCTGGGTACAGCCTGGTGAGACAACCATTACAGTTGACCAGAAGATTATGGATTGGGTAAATGATTCAAAAGAGTGGCTGGATGCAGGTTTCCTTAACCCGACTGTAAAAGGACAGTGGAACGATGACTGGAACAAAGCTATGGGCTCTCAGTCAAAAGTATTTGCATTTCTGTTCCCGGCATGGGGAATCGACTTTACATTAAGTCCAAACTGGGATGGCGATGCAGGTTCATGGGCAGTTACAAATCCTCCACAGGAATACAATTGGGGCGGTTCTTACATTCATGCAGCAACAGGTACTGATAATCCAGAGCATGCAAAAGACATTATCCTTGCTATGACTGCAGACAAAGACAACCTGTTAAAGATTTCTAAGGATTATTCAGATTTCACAAATACAAAGAGTGGTATGGCAGAGGCTGCTACAGATGATGCAAACTTCTCTTCTGAGTTCCTTGGCGGACAGAATCCATTTACATATTTCGCACCTGTTGCAGAGAACATTAAGATTGCTCCGCTTTCTGCCTATGACCAGGGATGCGTAGAACTGATCCAGAATTCCTTCAGTGATTATTTCCAGGGAAATGTTGACTTTGATAAAGCAAAAGCAAACTTCGAGACTGCTATTAAAGAGCGTTATCCTGAGATCTCTGAGGTTAAATGGCCGGAATAATGTAGATAGTTCTGAGGATTTTGTTTGCAAAAACATCTTGCAGAATACTATTAAAAAAATAATGTCCATGTGACATTTGAAAATTGGTATAAGGAACGTGGAGAGGATCCTGTAACATAGGATTCTCTCCTGTTCTGTAAGATGTGTGTAAAGGAGAACTGTTATGAAGAAAAACAAGAAAAGCATTAATTATGGAAAATGGGGCTACCTGTTTATCCTTCCTTTTTTTATAATCTATTTGATTTTTTCTTTGATTCCATTGGTTGATACGGTCCGTTACAGCTTTTTTGAATATTTCCGTTCTGGAATTAAAGAAATCGGACCCAATTTTATTGGAATGGCAAATTACATCAGTCTGCTGAAATCCGATATGTTTAAATATGGAGCAAACACATTGATTCTGTGGCTGATCGGATTTGTGCCGCAGATTGTGGTTGCGTTAGTTCTGGCAGCCTGGTTTACAGATGCCCGTTTGAAAATAAGAGGAAAACAGTTTTTTAAAGTGGTAATATATCTGCCGAACCTGATTATGGCATCTGCATTTGCACTTTTATTTTTTACTATGTTTTCTACAAACGGACCAATAAATTCTATTCTGATGTCTCTTGGATGGATTAAAGACCCTATTGATTTTATGGGATCTGTAGTTGGAACAAGATCATTAATTGGCTTTATGAACTTCCTTATGTGGTTTGGAAATACAACGATTATGCTGATGGCGGCTGTTATGGGTATCAGTATGGATATTTTTGAGGCTTCTGACCTGGATGGCTGCAATAGTATTCAACGTTTCTATTATATTACATTGCCGCTGATCAGACCGATTCTTGCATATACATTGATCACATCTATAATTGGTGGTCTTCAGATGTTTGATGTACCACAGATCCTGACAAATGGACAGGGTAATCCAGATAGAACGTCTATGACGCTGATCATGTTCCTGAACAGTCATCTGAAGAGTAAGAACTATGGTATGGCTGGTGCATTATCTGTTTACCTGTTTATTATCAGTGGTATTTTATGCTTCATCGTATATCGCATGACCAATGATAATGATCCGGATGGTTCCAAAAAGGCTGCAAAAAAACGTGCTAAGGAAGAAAGGAGAAGATTAAGAAGATGAAGAAGAAAGCAGGAAGCCAATTCAGAACAGTTTTCGCACATATCGTACTGATTCTTCTGTCTTTTATGTGCCTGTTCTTCTTTTACGTATTGATAATTAATGCAACCAGATCTCATGGGGATCTGCAGAAAGGTTTCTCAGCACTTCCAGGAAAATATTTCCTTGAGAATCTGAAAAACGTGGCAAACGACGGAAGCTTTCCAATGTTTCGGGGAATTTTGAACAGTGTGATCGTATCTTCCTGTAGTGCCGCACTTTGTACATATTTTTCATCCCTTACGGCATATGGTCTTTATGCTTATGAGTTTAAGGCAAGAAAGGTTGCTTTTACATTTATCATGGCAATTCTTGTAATGCCAACGCAGGTTACTGCAATGGGATTCCTTCGTCTGGTTACGAAGATGGGATTATATGATTCCCTTCTGCCGCTGATCATTCCCTCCATTGCATCTCCAGCTGTATTTTATTTTATGTACAGTTATCTGCAGTCGTCTCTGCCGCTTTCTCTTGTGGAGGCTGCCAGAATCGATGGTTCCGGAGAATTCCATACCTTTAATCGCATTGTGATTCCAATTATGAAGCCTGCAATTGCAGTTCAGGCGATTTTTACATTTGTTGGTTCCTGGAACAACTACTTTGTACCGGCCCTGATCATCCAGTCCAAGAGTAAAATGACGGTGCCGATTCTGATCGCTACTCTTCGTGGTGCTGATTATATGAATTTTGATATGGGTAAAATTTACATGATGATCACAGTTGCGATCGTGCCGATCATTGTTGTGTACCTGCTTCTTTCCAAGTATATTATTGCAGGTGTTACCCTTGGTGGTGTCAAAGAGTAATGGCGTTTACACAGTTTAAGCACAGTGGGACTTTGAATCCGGAAATATCTGTCTGCGAGAAAAAGCATAGCTCTTTTGCAGAAAAAGCGGCAGAGGAAGGCATTGTTCTATTGAAAAATGAAAATATTCTTCCCATTTCATTATCTGCATCGGTTGCCCTTCTGGGCATCGGTGCGGATAAAACTGTAAAAGGGGGGATTGGTTCCGGAGATGTAAATAACAGGCAGAATATTACCATTTACGAAGGAATGGAAGAATCCGGAATTCGGATCACCAGCAGGGACTGGCTGGATGATTATGAACATCGCTATCAGAAAGCGAGACTTATATGGAAAGAGAAAATTCTTGAAGAAGCAAAGCATGTAAATAATCCTTTTGATGCCTATGCATCCAATCCATTTATCATGCCGGAGGGGCGTCCTGTTTCTGAAATGGATATCCAGGAAGCTGAAATTGTTGTTTATGTAATCAGCCGTATTTCTGGTGAAGGAAAAGATCGTCGTCTTGAAAAAGGTGACTATTATCTTAGTGAACGAGAAGAGAAAGATATTCTTTTTCTAAACAGCAGAAGTGTGCCTATTGTTCTGCTTATAAATGCCGGTGGTCCTGTGGAGCTTACAGATATTCTGGAAAAAGCGCAGTGGATAAAAGGTATCCTCAATATTTCCCAGCTTGGACAGGAGGGGGGACGTGCGGTTGCAAGGATCCTTCTTGGAGAAGCTGTTCCAAGCGGAAAGCTTACAACAACCTGGGCAAAAAAATATGCGGATGTGCCATTTGCAGAGAATTTTAGTTATCTGAATGGAAATCTGGAATTGGAAGAATATAAAGAAGGAATTTATGTGGGCTATCGGTATTTCGATAGTTTTGGTGTAAAGCCACTTTTTCCTTTTGGCTTCGGTCTTTCTTATACAGATTTTAAGATTCAGTTTTGCAGTATTGAAATTGACAAGGATAAGATTGCAGTAAATGTATCTGTAGAGAATATTGGAAATACTTTTGCAGGAAGAGAAGTTGTACAGGTGTATGTATCACTTCCCCGGGGCAGGATAGAGAAAGAATACCATCGCCTGGTTGGATATGCAAAGACAAATGTATTAAAGCCGGGAGAAAAACAGGAGTTAAAGATCCTGTTTGATGGAAAAACTATTGCAAGCTTTTTTGAGGATGCAAATGCCTGGATCGTGGAAACAGGAAAGTATGGTCTCTGGATTGGAAATAATTCAGCCAATCTGAAGCTGGAGGCTTTTATAAATGTGAACCAGGATGTAGTTCTGGAGCAGACGCAGAAACTGGAAGCATTGGTTGAATTATCTGAAAAACTGGAAGCTTCAAAGAATGTAAAGGCTGCAGAAAAGCAGCTGGAGAAAAGTAGAAATGCTGATTTTCCCACCATACAGTTTGAAGCATTGCAGAGAAAACAAAAGGCTGGAAATGTTGACCGAGAGTCTCTGGTCATGGGAAACTCGCTGGAAATTCTGGCAGAAGAGCTGCCTGTAGAAGAATTGATCCCACTTTTATACGGAAATACTGGTGGTATTAGCAGCAATCTTGGAGCAGCAGGGATTAAAGTGCCTGGTTCAGCTGGCGAAACTTCAGAAGCTCTTTATGAAAAATATGGAGTTCCGGTATTGATCATGGCAGACGGACCAGCTGGTATCAGACTGCAAAGAAGTTATGAGGTAAATCGCGAGAATGATTCTGTTTATGGAATCGGTGTTCTTGGTTCTTTGGAAAATGGATTTCTGGTAACAGAAAAGCCTCACCAAAATGCAGATACGTATTATCAGTACTGTACTGCTTTTCCGGTTGGTACAGCTTTGGCGCAGTCCTGGAATCGGCAGCTGTTGAAAGAGTTTGGAGAAATGATAGCTGAGGAAATGGAGAAATTTGGCGTCAATCTCTGGTTGGCACCGGGAATGAATATTCACAGAAATCCCCTGTGCGGACGAAACTTTGAATACTATTCAGAGGACCCGCTGCTTGCAGGAAGTCTGGCCGCAGCAGTTACCAAAGGGGTTCAGAGTAAAGCAGGATGCGGGGTAACGATTAAGCATTTTGCATGCAATAATCAGGAAGATAATCGTATGGGAGTAGATGTTCATCTTTCTGAAAGGGCCCTTCGTGAGATTTATTGTCGTGGATTTGAGATTGCCATAAAGGAGAGTAAACCTGCGGCAATTATGTCCTCCTATAATCTGGTAAATGGGGTACATGCCGCAAACAGCAAGGATCTGTGTACCAGAATTGTGCGTGATGAGTGGGGATTTGAGGGCGTGATCATGTCGGACTGGAATACTACGGAACCCGAGGACGGAAGTATTCCATGGAAGTGCACAGCTGCCGGAAATGATATTATCATGCCAGGAAGTGAGAATGATCATAAAAGTATTCTGGATGGTTACAGAAGTGGGAAGCTTTCAGAAGAAGAAATTCGTATCTGTGCCAGAAGGGTATTGAAACTAATTGATAAACTGCGAAGCAGTTATTTGGTTATGAGCAAGTAGTGAAGCGGATTGCGAATATTCGCTTGACTAAAAGGACTGAGCAAGGTATGCGTATGTGTACTTTGCTCTTATTTTTTTTCATTTTTATAGAAATTATAAAGAGAGATGTGGTAGTATGGAAAATACCAGCGATACAAAAAGAAAATCTGGAATGGAGCTTGAGGTGAAAGATGGTGCTTTGCTGTGGCAGAGTATAGAAATAGACGAAAGTAAGAAGAGCGTATAAAAGCAGTGGAAAATGGAAGGAGAGTCTAAATGGATGAGCGAAGCAAACGGGCGCAGATGGAGCGGAAGAGGAGAATTCGTAGAAAGAAACAGAGACGTCGGGTTTTGATTAGTGCGCTGGTGGAAGTTTTGATTCTGGCAGTGTTGGCTTTGGCGTTTTGTTGGGATAGAGGACTTAGTGCTAAAGTGTCGGGAGTGCTCGGGATTTTCGACAGACCGCCTGCGACGGAACTGGATGTGTCGGGAGTGAACAGCTCAAATGTGCTTTTAATGGATGTAAAAAGCGGAAAGGTCATTGGAAATCTAAATGGGGAAGAGCGGATTTATCCGGCATCCATGACGAAGATCATGACTGCAATTGTGGCGCTGGAAGCATTTTCAGATCTGGATCATGAGATTACTTTAAGTGAGAATATTTTTTATGCTCTGGATGGACAGGATGCCACACAGGCAGGCTTTCAGCCAGGGGAGAGCGTGAGAGTGCGTGATCTGGTCTACGGCGTAATGCTGCCTTCCGGAGCAGAATGTTGTCTGGCTTTGGCAGATGAAGCATCCGGCTCAGAAGAAGCATTTGTGGAAAAGATGAATAAGAAGGCCAAGTCCATTGGGATGAAGGATACCCATTTTATGGATTGTACGGGATTACATGATCCAGAGCATTATAGTACAGCATATGATATTGCGCTGCTACTTAAGTATGCGTTACATAATGATACTTTCCGTGAAGTGGCAGAAAGCCATTTCCATTCTACGCCAGCTACCAATGTACATCCGGATGGAATTACCTATTACAGTACCATGTTTAAAAATATGTCGGATACATCGGTAACCGGCGGGGAAATTCTAGGTGGCAAAACCGGGTATACCTCTGAGGCAGGGCATTGTCTGGCAAGCTTTGCACAGATATATGGCAGGGAGTACATTCTGGTAACTGCAGGCGCCGCGGCGGACGCTACGGGAGTACCACATATTCTGGACGCGAAAACAATATATAACCGGCTGGGCGAAGCGGTGGCACAGAAATAAGAAATGACAAATCCAGTGAGGAAGTGAATGCTCTTTTTCTATGCTGTGTTTCGAGTCAGGCTGGTGTTATTTCGCCATTTGCAGGATTGCCACAATATCTTCTTTCGTCAACGGCTGGAAGAAGCCAATGTGTCCGTTTCTGCCGAAAACGCATTTCTCAGCCATTTCCTCGATTTGGGCATCGGTTGGATAAATGCCAAGTTCAGTGAGGGTGGTTGGCATGTCTATAGAGTGGCACCAAGTCTCCCAGGCAGTGATGGATGCGAGAACAGTATCCGTAATATCAGAATCGCTGGTCTGGGAAGCATCAATTCCGAAAACCTTCTCACCAAACTGTGCAAATCTTCCCGGATTTGTCTTATACACATATCTCGCCCAGCTTCCCCAGACAGATGCAAGTCCGGCTCCGTGAGCTACATCAAACATACCGCCGAGTTCATGCTCAATCTTATGTGTGGCGAAATCAGATACCCTTCCGGCACCGGTCAGACCGTTATGGGAAAGGCTTCCGGCCCACATGAGAGTAGCCCGGGCTTCATAGTTTTCAGGATCTTTTACAGCAACCTGGGCGGCATCACGAACGGAAATCATCAGTCCCTCTGCAATCCGGTCAGTAAGGCTGGTATCTGTGTCTGTAGGGGTAAAATAACGCTCCATAGTGTGCATCATAATATCAGCTGCGCCGCTGGCTGTCTGATACGCCGGAAGGCTGTAAGTCAGCTCAGGATTCATAATAGCAAATCTGGGGCGTGAGCAGTCGTGCCCATAGGAACGTTTCATCATACCGTCTTCAATGGTGAGAACCATGGAGGAAGACATCTCAGAACCGGCAGCTGCAATTGTAAGGATAACACCGATTGGCAGATTTTTATCTGTTTTTACACGACCGTAAAGCAGATCTTCTATTTCAAAATCATTGGCGATTCCGTAACCGATTCCCTTTGCTGTATCAATTACGCTGCCGCCTCCAATTGGCAGAAGGAAGTCAACACCTTCCGACCGTCCAATGCGGATCCCTTCTTTTACCAGGGAAAGGCGAGGATTGGGAACCACGCCACTAAAGTCTATATAGGAAAGTCCGGCTCCATTCAGATTCTGATGTACACGTTCCAATAATCCTGATGATTCAACATGTCCTCCTTTTTTTCCATAAATGATCATAACTTTATGCCCACCAAATGCGGCAACCTGTTTGCCAGCCTCGTTTTCCCGGTCTGCACCGAAAAGAACTCTGGTAGGAGTGTAAAAATCAAAATTTATCATGGGAAATGCCTCCGTAAAATATGAAAATAAATTTGCGATTCTTTGCAAAAAGTGTTCTGTGAGCGGTCTTATGCATCTGACATCATTATATATGCTGGAAATGTAAATGACCAGAGCGGATTTTGTAATTTTATGGGATAATTTTTCGAACGATAAAACTTTACTTTTAAGCTGTGATTTTGTAAGGTATGGTTATAGAGGAAAAACAGAAAAACGGTGCACAGTTATTCTTTACTTCCAATATAGAAAACTATATAATAAAAGGAGAACTGATGGATGAAAGATCTAAAGGATTTGAACCTGCTGGACCGTTTTCTGTTTGCTGAGGCGATGGAAGATCCGCAGAATATGCGGGATGTATTGGAAATTATTCTTGGAAAAGATGTAGTTTTGAAGCACCTACCCCAGACAGAAAAAGAAGCACGGATTTCACCAGCGTATCGTTTTGCTAAAGTGGATGTGTGGGCAAAGGATACAGATGAAGTTGTATATGATACAGAGGTACAGGGGACGAATACGAAGAATCTTCCCAAAAGAAGCAGATATTACGAAAGTATTATTGATGCGAAATTATTAAAACCCGGTGAACGTGATTTTAACAAAATGAATGATATCTATATTATTCTGATAGCTCCGTTTGATTTGTTTGGGAAGAGAAAATATATGTATACATTTGAGATGACCTGTAAAGAGGATCCATCTGTATCGCTTGAGGATGGCGCTACCCGCATTTTTCTGAATACCCATGGGGAAAATCCAGATGAAGTAAGTCCGGAGCTGGTAGAATTGCTTCATTATATTGAACATACCACTCAGGACATGGCAGATGGCTGTAAAAGCGAAAGAATACATAAGATGCAGAAGCGTATATGCAGTATCAAATCCAGTGAGGAAGTGAGTGTGAGATATATGCAGAGATGGGAAGAAATGGAAATGGAAAAAGAGGCGGCACGTGAATTAGGACTCGCAGAGGGCAGAACCCAGGGACTTACTGAGGGCAGAACCCAGGGTCTTGCGGAGGGAAGAGCGGAGGGAAGAGCGGAGGGAAGAGCGGAGGGAAGAGCGGAGGGAAGAGCGGAGGGAAGAGCAGAGGGAAGAAGTTCTATGGCACGATTGATAGATAAATTATTAGAAGAAAATCGCATAGAAGATTGTAAAAGAATAGCAAAAGACCCAGAATTTTGTCAACATCTGATGGAAGAATTTGGAATAGAGTAAAAAATAAAAGTGGAACATTCTTTAAAATTAATAAACAGAATGTTCCACTTTTCCTGTATCGTTATATGTTAGCTAGAGAATATTTGGCTTTTATCGATTTCCCTGGAAAGCAGCTTCTTATAACTGCAATCCATCCCGATTGCTCCAAGTGGTGCAGTGATCAGAATTCCCAGTACAGCCACAGAAAGCACGATCTGCCCGCAGGAAAGTCCCATAGCCATTGGAACAGACCCAATCGCTGCCTGTACGGTTGCTTTCGGAAGGTAGGCAATGGAACAGAACAGTCTTTCCCGCCATGTTAGGTTTGTTCCGGTAACACAAAGAGAAACGCCCAGGGTACGGATCAGAAGTGCTGCAAAGATCATGGCCAGGGCAGCAGGACCGGCTTTTAAGGTATAGCGGATATCTACAGAAGCACCTACAAGTACAAAAAGCAGGACTTCAGCAGCCAGCCATAGTTTCCCGAATTTCTGGGAAAGGCGGGCAGAAACGGAGGCGGTGCATTTTAGCTTCAAAACACAAGCCATGCTTATCACAGCCAGAAGTCCGGAGACGGAAACCACAGGCTTCAGCCATGTCTCAATGGACATAAGCAGGAAAGCCACGCCCATTACTACGATCACTTTCATGCTGTTTCGCACCATATGACTGTGCGCATAAGCAGTTTCGAAAAACAAGGAAAGAAGATAACCAGCCACACTTCCAAGTGCAATACCCAGGATAATGGAAACCGGAATGTTGATAAAATCTTTCAAATGTGCGCTGCCGCCCTGTGCCATAGTAGAAAATGTGGAAAACAGCACGATCACATAAATATCATCACAGGAAGCGCCTGCCAGGATCATCTGGGGAATGCTTTTGGCTGTGCCGTATTTTTCATCCATCAACTGTACCATTCTTGGGACAACTACAGCCGGGGATACCGCACCCATTACAGCGCCCATCACAGCCGCTTCCAGTCTGGTAATTCCCAGAAAATACGGTGCCAGCAAAAAGTAAGCCAGGATTTCGAAAGTTGCAGGAATGCAGGCCATCATGATGGCAGGACGTCCCACTTTCTTCAGATCGGCAAGATTCAGGGAAAGTCCCGCTTTCAGCAGGATAATGATCAACGCGATCTGCCGCAGCTCCGATGAGATGGACAGAATCGACGGATCCAATACGTTCAGCACATAAGGTCCCAGTAAAATACCGGTGATCAACATACCGATAATACGTGGCAGTTTCAGTGCCTGGCAAATAGCAGCCAAGGAAAGTCCCACAAGAAAAATAAAAGCCAGAGATGTTAACATTGTTATAAATTCCTCCTTTTTACGCAGAAAAGCTGATGCTTCCTGCGACAATTGTTATCACAGAAGTCATCAGCTTAATAAGCGGTTCGGGATGATCCCGGGGAGACATTCATTCCCCTTTGTTTCTGGTGGTATAATAGCACATTATAAAAGTGGTGGCAAGAAGAAATTATAAATCAAATAACAACTTCTGCTGTGCACGTTACTGCTCACTCTGTGACCAGTAACCGCTCCGCGATGCACAGAAAGACGAACCTTCTTGTGACAAGCACAAGAAGTAGCGTTTGCTGCGCAAACTTAATTCTCGGGTTTTCTGTGAACTTTGTTCACGAAAAACACCTCGCGGAATGTTACCAGGGAACAGTAACCTGTGCACAACAACGTGCTTTGTAACATGTAGAATCTAAGTTTTGTATCATTAGGCGTTGGGGGAAGAGAATTAAAACAACGTCTCTTCATTCTCCTCAAATAGTTTATCATTAATTTCAAACAACTTAAGCCTATGAAGCAATCCATAATAAATAATGGCATCTCTCTTTAATTTCGGATAAAGCTGTGCCATTCCACAAAGCTTCAGCAGTTCCTGGGTTTCGTCAACCGTCGCTTCAAGCCCATAACACAGGCACAGAAGACGATTCCGCGATGGATTACGGCGGCCTGCGAAAATCTGATGGAGATATATTTCGCTCATACCGGCCTGTTTGGCAAGCGCTGCCTTAGAGATATGCTTCTTTTCGAACAGACGGTTTAATAATTCTGCCACACTCTTATTTTCAAATTGCTCCTGGTTCTGGGACAGAAACTGGCTCAGATCCGGGGAATCCATAAGCTCCTGCTGTAAACCATCTGTATTTTTCTTTTTCATATTCGCGCCTTTACAATAATTTGTCAATAAGTTAAAATAATTTTAACAATACAATCAAATAAAACTATACTATAAAAAATTCTGAAAAACAATATGCAGTCAGCATAGTGGTTGCTGCCCTCTGGCAGTAGGGAGTGCCATTGGCGAGGAACATCTGATTTTCATAGCGTGCAGGTGATATGTCCATTTGGGGAATGATAGTTGGTGATAAGGAGAAATATGGAAATTTATGACAGTCTTTTAGGCGCAGTTTGTGACGAATATGACAGGGTCACATTGATCAAAAAAAGCGAGCGGGGCGAAGTAACCTTGATACGCCACAGGGCAAGCGGAAACCGCTATATTTTCAGACATTTTTCCGGCAGCAGTGAAGTGTACCGGAAGCTTCTTACGGTATCCTGTCCCAATCTGCCCCAGATCATGGAGGTGGGGGAAAAGGAGGGAAAAACAGCTCTTCTGGAAGAATATGTGCAAGGTGATACGCTGGGGGAGATTTTACAGGGCGGACTTTTGACAGCGGCACAGGCAAAGCAGATCACCCGCCAGCTGTGCATGGCTTTGTGGGTGCTTCATTCCCTGGGAGTTGTACATAGAGATGTAAAGCCAGATAATGTGATCATACGTGGAACCGAAGCGGTTCTTATCGATTTTGATGCTTCCAGAATTTATAAAAATGAAAACAGAGAAGATACACAGATTCTTGGAACCACAGGCTTTGCAGCACCGGAACAGTATGGGCTCTCCCAGTCTGATGGGCGTGCGGATATTTATGCACTGGGAGTTCTGCTGAACATTATGCTGACTGGGGAACATCCCTCCAGGAAGCTTGCCAGCGGAAGAATGGGCAGGATCGTCCAGCGTTGTACCATGGTAAATCCGGAGAAAAGATACAAGAATATCCTTCATCTGATGGAGGTTTTGTAAAGCATAAAAAGCTTATGGTCTCTGGAAAAAAGCCTGTAAATTTATAATACAAGATGGATAATTACTTACTAGTACATCGTTTCGTAAATAACTATACCAATCGCGTAGGATGTGGATTCGAGTGTGCAGGTATAAAAACGCAGGCGTAGCGGGCTACGCCGAGGCTTTTATACCTGTGCAATCGGATTCACAGACAAGTGAGTGGTATAGTTATTTCGAAAACGATGTACCAGCTATAAGGTATGTTAACCATAAATATATCGTAATAGGAGAAAAATATGAGTAAAAAATGTATAAAATGCGGACAGCCTCTTCCGGACAATGCTTCTTTTTGTCCTCATTGTACAGCAGTCCAGAAGGAAAAACAGGAGATAAAAGCACCGAAACGATGGAGAAAGGCGGCTTTTGGAGCAGCTGCTGTGGTAGTGCTTCTGGCAGCTGTTGGAGCAGCTTTTTCCCTGCATCACCGTCCGAAGTCCTATGAGGGAGGGGCGCAGGTGGTTTATACAGACAAAGGAAAATCTTATAAAATGCTGTTGAATTTTTCCGAAGATGATGGAGTAACAGGACATGCCCAGGGTGAACGTACTGATACACTGGCACAGGGAATGGAGAGTGCCCTTCCATGTCAGCTGTATGTTCTGGATCAGGAGACTGGAGAACTGGCGTGGGAAGAATTTACAGAAAAGGTAGTTTCCTGTAAGGTGGATACAAAACCTGGAGAAAATTCCCGGAAGGTAGATTATGTAGAACCGGTTCATAACGAGAGTTTTCCAAATGCAGCATATGTTTCTGATATTATTTATACCTCAGACAGCGGTACTAACGATATCTTGTGGAACCTGACGATGAAAAACGGAGATACGATTTCTCTTAGCACACGGCTTACCATTGAAAAGCAAGCAGCAGTTACCTATTTTTCAGAGGATACGCCTATGGAGACCACAGAGGAACTGAATGCATTGCTGGCTTCCATTGAGGAAGAGGTGTCATCGGAAACTCCGGTTTACCTTCATCTTCCGGCAGTAACTTATGATGGTGATATTGTTTTTGGAAATCATGTGTGGGGAATTTATGGCAGCTCAGACGGAGATGACGTGACTACTTTCACAGGAACCGTCAGCTTGCGCGGATTGAATGGAAATTACGCGGAAATGTCAGGAATCCAGTTTAAAGGGAATTCTGGAATTGGGGTGAACGCGTATTGTCTTACTTTACTTTCCAAATGCAGTTTTAATGGTTGGGATACGGCTGCAATTGCCAATAATGAAGCCTGGGTAAATGCAATGGACTGTACTTTTACCAATAATAAAATTGCACTGAAGTTTAACAGCAGCATGGCTTATGGTACAGCGCCCAACTATCTGAATAATACATTTACCGGAAATGGAACGGCGGTCTGCATTGAGAATCTACCTGGGAATGAAGTCCTTGATTTCGCGGGAAGTACTTTCTCAGAAAATGATGTGGACATTGATAATAAAGCAGAGCATTCGGTGGATACGGCGAAGGCAAATTTTGAGACTGCTTCGGAGTAATGCTCTGTGAGGGCTTTTTTATATAGCGTTCAAGTAATATTTTAATAAGAGTTTTAGGGTTACAGATTAATCATTTTGCGGTCTGTAACTCTTTTTATATTACGGCACAATGGCAGATGCCGCCGAGACTCCCTGCTGCAGTAGCAGAATCCTGCAAAGTATGATTTCTGTGCATCGCGAAGCGTGTTGCTGTGAAGGTCGTGAACAGTAATAATTTCTTCTTGTACTATGCTTTCAGGTAATTGCTTTCCTTCCTCCTATTATTATATGATAACTTATCAGTCTCAAATAAAATTACAAAAAATGAGGGTCAAAGGATGAAGAAAAGAACATTAGCGCTGGCGTTGGCATTGGGGTGTGTATTTATGTCTCCAACGCTTTCCTATGGGGAAGAGAATGCAGAGGTAGTTTCAGAAATAGAAGAGGATTCCAGTACGGATGAAGGAAACAATAACTCCTGGGGAAAAGTTGCGGTAGTAGATGACTTCGGGGATGCAACGGGGCAATCTGTTATAAGTACGGTTGTTTCCGGAACCTTTAGCAACACGGCAACAACCGGTAGTGATCTGCTTGTCACAGCATATATTAATTTTGATGAATTTGATTATTGTTATGATTTATCTTTTAAACTTTTAGAGTATAAGGATACCCCTGCTACTTATTTTTCTTCTGATTCTAAAGAATTGAAAATAAAAGTTGGAAGTATAAATACGGTATATGAATATGGTTTGCTAGGTGAGGAACCCAATGGCAATGTTTATGTCAGCGGATCTTCAGGAGAAGATATTGTGAAATGTTTATATGAAGGAAATGATATACGTTGTGTACTGAATCTTGGTTCATCTAAATATAGCTTTGCATTGGAAGCAGGCAATATCGCAGAGCTAATTGATGAAGGCGGATATGGTGCGCCGTTAGATGAGGAAGGCAGGAAGGAAAGAAAAAGTAAACATGAAATAGAAGAAGCGCAGGAAAGCAGCAGGAAAAAACAGGAAGCAGAGCTTGCACAGGCGGAGAAGGTTATAAAATCCAAAGATGATTTTATTGCTGCATATGTGAATCATACAGATGCGGATAATGACTATGAAAGTGGATTTTATTACTTCAAAGCTCATGCAGACGAGTTTGAGACTTTAACAGAAGAGGAATTATCCTCCATTTTTCCATGCAGATTCCGGTATTATACGGTCAACTGGGCAATTGGCGGAACCACTGGTGCCGGAGACCTTTATGAATATGACGCAGATGGTAATACAAAACAGCTTGGAAGCTTTGGAACAGATGACAGCTATCGCACAAGAGAAGAAATAAATCCCAACTGGCCTGAGATTAATGGAAGCTGGCGAATCGAAGATGGAAAACTGATCCGAACAATTACATCTGGAAATCAGGAAAAACGTTATATTGTGAAATCATTAGACCGTGACGGCTATTATTTATTATGCTTTGAAAGTGCAACCGGCGAGGTGAATGCGGTTATGATGATTGTTTTATATGATGAGAACAATATGCCGTTGTATGAATTTACAGAAAATTAAGTAAAAAATAGAGAGAAAAGCTATGCTGGGAGGGGCTGTGGTCCGCACAAATTAAACGAAACGGGAGAGACACATTTTGAGAGTTTTTAAGAGTGAAAAATGGGTTAGGGACACCTGATTTACATATTAAAAATGACGGAAGTCTGCCCAAAAAGGGAATCACGAAAGTGATTCCCTTTTATAAAAAGCTTTATTTTATGCGATTCCCCGGTAAAAATTATTCTCCAAAGTATCTCTTAAGAAGACCTGCGAATGCTTTGCCGTGTCTAGCCTCGTCTCTTGCCATTTCATGAACTGTATCATGGATTGCGTCAAGGTTAGCTGCTTTAGCACGTTTCGCAAGATCAGTCTTACCAGCTGTTGCACCGTTCTCAGCTGCTACACGCATCTCAAGGTTCTTCTTGGTGCTGTCTGTAACAACTTCACCTAATAACTCAGCGAATTTAGCTGCGTGCTCTGCTTCTTCATAAGCAGCTTTCTCATAATACATACCAACTTCCGGATATCCTTCTCTGTGAGCAACACGTGCCATAGCAAGATACATACCAACCTCAGAGCACTCGCCCTCGAAGTTTGCTCTTAAATCAGCAAGGATGTCTTCGCTGACACCTTTAGCAACGCCCACAACATGCTCAGCTGCCCATGCCATTTCATCATCCTGTTTCGTAAATTTCTCAGCCGGAGCCTTGCAGATTGGACATACTTCCGGAGCTGTGTCACCTTCATGAACATAACCACATACACTACATACCCATTTAGCCATAATTAAATTCTCCTTTTCTTATATAAAATTTTATTTTGTCTTTAATAATAGTAATCATTACTGTTTTATGGTAACATATTGTTTCTTGCTTGTCAAGAGTTATTGAAACTTTTTTCTAACAGGATCGAATGTTCACTTAAAGTTTGGTGCTGTGGCCATTGCTTGTCGAGCGGCTGTAATTCCCTACAGAATAGCTATGATCAGAAAATGAAAAATTTATTCAACTGATTAGTGAGACTCTTCCTTCAGGCATTCCTTGCAAATTCCGAAAAATCTTGCTTTATAATCGGAAATCTGACCGTCCTTAAAGTCAGCTGCAATACTCTCAAGGCTTTTATCAATATGTTCGCTGAATACGTCCATCACTCTGCCGCAGCGGGTGCACATAAAGTGACAATGGGGAACGGTGCGGGCATCGAATCGGTCTGCTCCGCCAAAGCTGGAAAGCTTCTGTATTTCACCCAGATCAGCGAGAAGAGAGAGGTTTCGGTATACAGTTCCAAGGCTGATGTTTGGATAAATCTGCTTCATATTCTCATAAACAAAATCAGCGGTGGGATGGTCGGTTCTGCCAGTAAGAAACTCCTTAATAGATTCTCTCTGGCGGCTGTATTTCAATGTGGCCATCTGATTCCTCCTTTCTCTCAATAATAGTAATTGTTACTGATATTAATATACAAGATAATTGCAAATTTGTCAATAGTAATTTGGCTAAATTTACACTAAAATTATAAATATTGCATCGCTGTAAAATGATAAATTTGGGTTTACAAACCCATTAAAATGTGATACGCTCTTTTATATGAATTTATAAGCCAAACCCATAGAAAAAGAGAGTACATTTGCGTACCGCATTACAGAGAATCCCCCGGGAGATGAGCAGTTAAGAGTTGCTTTTCCAGGCTGAGAGGGGGTGTGTATGGAACAGATGGAAGATGGCTTTGGAGGGGCGCAGTTGAAGTAATTTAGGCTGCGACAGGAACGCCTGTTATAGCGTAAGGGTATGAAGGTACCCGGTGAGATTCCCGAAGATGGTTTTTCCATCTGTACCGTGAGGCGGGAATGAATAGAAGTGGTAACACGGGATAACTCGTCTTCTCAGTATATTTGAGAAGACGTTTTTTTATGTTGTGACAGGAAGGAGAAGTTTAACCAGCTCTTTTTGTTACACAGAAAAGGAGGAAATACAATGAGTAAACCAAAATATTACATCACCACAGCCATTGCCTATACATCCGGCAAGCCGCACATTGGCAATACCTACGAGGCGGTTCTGGCAGACGCCATTGCGCGTTATAAAAGACAGCAGGGCTACGACGTATTTTTCCAGACCGGAACTGACGAGCATGGCCAGAAGATTGAGCTGAAAGCAGAAGAAGCAGGTGTTACATCTAAGGAATTCGTTGATAACGTATCCGGTCAGATCAAGAGCATCTGGGATCTGATGAACACATCCTATGACAAATTCATCCGTACCACAGATGAAGACCATGAGAAACAGGTTCAGAAGATTTTCAAGAAAATGTATGCAAAAGGGGACATCTACAAGGGAGAGTACGAGGGAATGTACTGTACTCCATGTGAGTCCTTCTTCACAGAATCCCAGCTTGTAGATGGAAAATGTCCGGACTGCGGACGCCCATGCGTACCAGCCAAAGAAGAGGCTTATTTCTTCAAAATGAGCAAATACGCAGACCGTCTGATTGAGCACATTAAGACACATCCGGAATTCATTCAGCCGGAATCCCGTAAGAACGAGATGATGAACAACTTCCTTCTTCCGGGACTTCAGGATCTGTGCGTATCCAGAACTTCTTTCAAATGGGGAATTCCGGTAGACTTTGATCCGAAGCATGTTGTATATGTATGGCTGGATGCCCTAACCAACTATATTACCGGAATCGGTTATGATTGCGATGGAGACAATTCTGAACTGTTTAACAAGATGTGGCCTGCCGACCTTCATCTTATTGGAAAAGATATCATCCGTTTCCATACTATTTACTGGCCAATCTTCCTGATGTCACTGGATCTGCCTCTTCCGAAGCAGGTATTCGGTCATCCGTGGCTTCTCCAGGGCGATGGAAAAATGAGCAAATCCAAAGGAAACGTTATCTACGCAGACGAGCTGGTTGATTTCTTCGGCGTTGATGCTGTCCGTTATTTCGTACTTCATGAAATGCCGTTTGACAACGATGGTGTGATCACCTGGGAGCTGATGGTAGAGCGTATGAATTCCGAGCTGGCAAATACTCTTGGAAACCTGGTAAACCGTACCATCTCCATGTCAAACAAATACTTTGGCGGCGTGGTAGAGAATAAAGGCGTAACAGAACCTGTTGACGATGATCTGAAGAGCTTCATTCTTTCTGTTCCTGCAAAGGTTGATGCAAAGATGGAGAAACTTCGTGTAGCAGATGCCATCACAGAAGTGTTCACTATTTTCAAACGCTGCAACAAATATATTGATGAGACAATGCCATGGGCACTTGCAAAGGACGAATCCAAACAGGATCGTCTTGCAACCGTTCTTTACAATCTGGTTGAGGGCATTTGCATTGGAACCACTCTTCTTGGGTCCTTTATGCCGGACACAACAAAGAGAATCCTTGGTCAGTTAAATGCTTCAGAGAGAACTCTTGAGGATCTGAAGACATTTGGACTGTATCCGTCAGGAAACAAGGTAACAGATAAACCGGAGATCCTTTTTGCCCGTATGGACATCAAAGAAGTTATGGAAAAAGTAAACGAGCTTCATCCACCGAAAGAAGAGCCGAAGGAAGAAAAGCCAGAGGAGAAGGTTGTAGATATTGAGGCGAAGCCAGAGATCACATTTGATGATTTCGCAAAACTTCAGTTCCAGGTTGGTGAGGTTATTGCCTGTGAGGCAGTGAAGAAATCCAAGAAACTTCTTTGCTCTCAGGTTAAGATCGGAAGCCAGGTTCGCCAGATCGTATCTGGAATCAAGGCTTACTATACACCAGAGGAAATGGTTGGCAAAAAGGTTATGGTAGTAACCAACTTAAAACCAGCGAAACTTGCAGGAATTCTTAGTGAGGGAATGATCCTTTGCGCAGAGGATGCTGAGGGAAATGTATGCGTAGTCAGCCCTGAAAAAAATATGCCGGCAGGATCTGAAATCTGCTGATTTTGACCGGAAGCGTCCATCTGATATAGCCGGAATATAATACAATAGGTTAATATTGTTATAAAAAGGGACGAATTATGTGTAATAAATTAAGCCATTTTGATAAAAATGGTAATGCTGTTATGGTGGATGTCTCGGATAAACCGATTACCCACAGAACTGCAATTGCAACAGGTTCTATCCAGGTTGGAGCAGAAATCATGGAGCATCTTACTGCAGGCACTGTGGCAAAGGGAGACGTTCTTGGCGTTGCCAGAGTTGCCGGGATCATGTCTGTGAAGCACACCTCGGATCTGGTACCTATGTGCCATCCTTTGCCGGTTACCAAATGTACCATTGATTTCGAAATTGAAAAAGAAAATGGAATTATCCGCACTTTTTGCACTGTGAAGACAGACGGTAAAACAGGCGTGGAAATGGAAGCACTTACCGGTGTGCAGGTGACTCTTCTTACAATTTATGATATGTGCAAGGCAATCGACAAGCATATGGTGATGACGGATATTCACCTGGTAGAGAAAACTGGCGGTAAGAGTGGAGATTTTTTATTCAAAGAAATAAAAACGAAGGGGGGAGAAAAATGAAACGAGTAGCAATTATCACATCCAGTGATATGGGATTTCAGGGTAAGCGGGAAGATTTAAGCGGTCCGGCAATTAAGGAAATCGCAGAAAGAGAAGGCTATCAGGTAGTATCTATGGATATTCTTCCGGATGATCGTGCCATGCTTTCCAGACGAATGGCGGAAATCGCAGATGAGAATCAGGCAGAACTGATTTTGACTACTGGTGGAACAGGTTTTTCCCCGCGGGATGTTATGCCGGAGGCCACCGAAGATATCACAGAACGTAAGGTTCCGGGAATCCCGGAAGCCATCCGCGCCTACAGCATGACGATCACAAAACGCGCCATGCTCAGCCGCGCCACAGCCGGAATCCGGAAAAAGACTCTGATCATTAATCTTCCAGGCAGTCCGAAAGCAGTAAAGGAGAGTCTGGAATACATTATTGGAGCTCTTGACCATGGTATTGAGATTATGACCGGGGAAGCTGGAAATTGTGCAAGGCAGTAAATATCCATAAATTTTATAGTAAATGAGAATCCCCTCCACTATGCAGCAGTTGCTTTTGTGGAGGGGATTCTTAGTTTTTGGGCTGACGAAGACTGCTTATGGCTGCTCTTTCATAGTTTTAAAATATTGGCTTGTTACAATCAGAGAGTTGTGCACCATATCTTCCAGTGCCTGATCTGTAAAATATGCGGCGTGAGTCAGCATAAGTACATTAGAGCCTGTTTGAAAAATCATTCCCGCAATCTGCACGCCCCACTTTGCGGTATATTTTGCCCGAATTCGGTTGCCGTAGCCCGCTACGGCGCCCTCATCCGGACAAAATCTCCCACAAATTGTGACGCACATCTTGCAGAAAGCCTTTTTCAAACACGCTCTAGGAAGATCTATAATCCGAAATTTTTACGAATTACATTTGCAAGCAGCTCTGCAGTACCGTCAATTCCGAAATTGTTGCTGTTCAGCATCAAATCCATATATTCGGTACTTCCTGGCTGTTGACCAAATGTGGCGATCAGTTCGCTGATGCTGTTGTATGCAGGTTCAAAAGCAGAAGTATCAGGCGTGTTTTCAAAGTATTCCAAAACGTAGCTGACGGCAGCGGCAGTACCATAGGTAAGTCCGTCCTCGTCCAGATCAAATTCCGGGGTATGGTGATTAGCGCCGGAACCTAATTCGTCATTTTTTATTCCCACGAAGGTTTCTACACCTGGAAACAGGCTGCACATATAACTGAAGGTTTCAGATGCCATCCATGGCTCACAATCATATATGACATCTTCGCCGATCTGTTTCTTGATAGAATCAATATAGGTTTTTCTGCATGCAGGATAGTTCTCTGTAGGTAAAAGCTGTTCCAGCAATTTAAACTGGTAGGTACAGTAATTAAGAGGACAAATTGCAGCAACAATTCGTTCAAATTCTTTGATAAATTCTTCTCCGCTGCTTCGATCCATCATTCGGATGCTTCCCTCGCAGGTAAGCTTGTCGGGGATCAGGTTAAAGGTTGCTCCTGCATTGACAGAGCCCAGAGACCAGGTCAGAACGGTGTTGGGTTTTATGTATTTTAACCGGAGTGTATCAAGGTTGGAATATATGTCATGGAAACAGTCAATTACACTGTGAGCAAGATCCGGTCTGGAACCGTGTCCGCCTTTTCCGTTTATTTCAAGTACGAAGTGGTAAAGGCCTGACATGGCAGAACCCTGGCAGCAGGAAAGTTTTCCTGTGGGAATGTCCTAACGCACATGAGAGGCGTAGCAGGTGTCAAACTTCATGTCCTTTTCTGCCATATAAGCCAGAAGCTTTTCTATATTCCGATGTCCTTCTTCTCCTTCCTCAAATATAAGGACAACGCGTCCATTTAGGGAAGCTTCCATATTCTTCAGTATTTTTGCGGCGGTAAGAAGCATGGCAATGTGGCCGTCATGGCCGCAGCCATGCATAACACCAGGATTTTTTGAAATACATATTTTTTTATTCTTAAGATTGGTCTCGGATTCCAGTATGGGAAGTGCATCGATGTCGGATCTGAGAAGAACTGTTTTTCCGGTACTGTCTCCGTTTATATATGCAAAAATGCCACCGCCTGGTACCTGGACATAAGGAATATCAATTTTTTCAAGCTCCACATTATCTGTCGAATCTTCTGAATTATCAAGTATTTTTTGCTTTTTTGAAATTGTGTTTAAAATAGTTCGATGTTCGTTCTATTCACAGTAACAACTAAAATAGAACTTCCAAAAAGAGGTTTATAACACTTTACTGGTATGATTTTAGTATGCTATAATTGTTGTATCGCAAAGAAAAATGAGGCAGAAAAATGATATTTGATACACATGCACATTATGATGATGAGGCATTTGACGAAGACAGAGATCAGATCCTTTCTTCCATGAAAGACGGGGGAGTGGGCTGTATTGTAAATGTGTGCGCGTCCGTCGGGGGATTTGGCGGGACCTTGGAATTGATGAAAGCGTATCCTTTTGTGTATGGCGCAGTGGGGGTTCATCCCGACGATGCAGGAATTATGACACAGGATACTCTGGATGAGATCCGGCGTCTTTCCCATATGGAGAAAATGGTCGCCATCGGAGAAATCGGTCTGGATTACTACTGGCATAAGGAAGAGGCAGAGCATAAACAGCAGCAGGAGATGTTCCGGGCGCAGATGGACATTGCTAGGGAGGAGAAGCTGCCATTTATGATCCACAGCCGGGATGCAGCCGAGGACACTCTGGAGATTGTAAAGGAATATATGAAAAAAGATATGTCCGGCGGAATCATTCACTGTTTTTCCTACAGTAAGGAGATTGCGGCGGAATATTTGAAAATGGGACTTTATCTTGGCATTGGCGGCGTGCTTACTTTCAAAAATGCAAAGAAGCTGAAAGAAGTAGCTGCCATAGCGCCGCTGTCCCAGATCGTTCTGGAAACGGACTGCCCTTACATGGCACCGGAGCCCAACCGAGGCAGGAGAAATTCTTCCTTGAATCTGCCCTATGTTGCAGAAGCCCTGGCTCAGATCAAGGGAATTACTGCAGAAGAAGTAATTGCAGTGACGGAAGAGAATGCGAAGCGGTTATTATTCAGAGCGTAAATTTTGACGGACAAGGAGACAAGTAGTGCAAAGTCAGTTAGTATTTCAGGAAGAAAAAGAGAGGGAACGACTGAGAAGACAGAATTTGCTGTTGTCACAGGCAGAGAAACCTGCGTTAGAGCATTTTTTTAAGGGGAAATCAGAACTTTCTGTTCTGGATATTGGCTGCAATGATGGCACCAGAACCTTTCACCGCTTTTCAGATGACAGGATTTCCAGGGTGATTGGCCTGGAGTATAATCAGCAGCTTGTGGAAAGAGCCAACAGTCAGTTCGGAAATACTAAATTTTCTTTTTATCAGATGGATGTGGATCGGGATTCGTTTTCAGCGGATTTTCAGAAGCTCTGCGCAGAACCGGAAGACAGAGAATTTGATCTGATCTGTCTTTCTTTTGTATTAATGCATTTATATGATGGGGAAAAGCTGCTTCGCACATTGGAGAATTTTTTGAAAAAAGGCGGAGTGATTTTTATCACAGAAAGCAATGACCGTATATCCACTCTGGCTCCAGATGAAAAGAATCTTCTTGGACAGTTTCTGGATATCTTAAAAGAGGACAAATACGCAGGAAAAAGAGAAACCGGCCAGGCCGTTCCCGGCTGGTTGACCAACTGCGGATACGATCATATCCATGTCTGGTGCAAGGGGATTTCCGCTGCCGAAGGTGAACAGCAGCAAAAAGAAGATATTTTCCAGACCTTTTTTTCCTATTTGCCCGAGGATGTGGAAATTTTGCTGGCAGAAGAACCGGATAACAGAAAATATCAGGACTGGCAGAACTGGCTGAAGAAGAATTATGAAGAGCTTCAGCAGCTGATTCTGAGTGAGGAATCGGAGATTACAATGGGCATGCAGATTATGTCCTGTGAGAAGGGAAGCTTATGACACAAAAGACAGGGAGGCTTGGGGCTTCTGGCAGAGAATTTTGTCTGTGTTCATTGGAAAAAGAGGATATTGAGGAAGCACTGCAGCTTATGGACCGGTGCGTAGGCGAAAATCTGTATCAGAAAGAAGAACTTGAGCAGGCCATTGGAAGCAGTGAACGGGCATTTCTTCTGCTGAGAACTGCAGAAGGAGAACTTGCAGGATATATTTATTACTATCTTACCAATGAGAAGCAGATTGCAGAGGATACCAGGCTTACGGAACAGAAAATCCAACAGGTATGCCAGCAGGATACTTTGGCACCTGTTGGCAAGATCCAGTCAGTAGGAATAAAAGAAGCATTTCGCAGACAGGGTCTGGCAGTTGGGCTTATGAACTATGCATTGAATCAGTTTGCGGAGAAGGGCATAGGGGAAGTGTTTATCATTTGCTGGAATGCAGGCGGTAAAGTTCCTCTGGAAAAGGCACTTCAGGAATGTAAGTTTGTTCATCTTTTTTCTGCAAAGATGATCTGGTATAATAAAAAGGAACTTTATTGTCCATATTGCAAAGGACGCTGCAAGTGTGATGCAGAGGTTTATTTTAAGAAAATTAAGGAAAGGAATTGCAAATGAAAATAAAACTTCTTCCTAAATTTATACTTTCACTTGGCGTGATCGGTGTGATCCTTACCATTTCCATTTCTCTTTTCAGCTATAGAAGCTCCAGATCCTATCTGGAAAATCTATATGCACAGAGGGTAATGACGAACAGCAACAGTATTGCAGATATGATGTCTGTTCCGGATGTGAAGAAAATCCTGGCAGAAGGCGGGGACAAGACAGAAGAATACTCGGAAATGGTTACGCTGTTCAACAAGCTGAAAAAGGACGGCGATGTTACATATCTGTCTCTGGTTGTTCCGGATGAAGACAGTGTTCATTTCTACATAGATGCCCTGGTGGAGGAAATGGGAGATGATCCTGCGAATCAGATCGCCTATGGAAGTGACATTTTGTACACGGATGCTGCAAATCCTGATGATCCTGCTGACATGGAGAAATATATTACCATATGGAACCAGTATCAGCAGAATAAAGGTGTGGATCATCCGCTTGTGACGGACAACAGCTATGGCTATAATTACACGGGCATTTCGGTGATCCTGGATGAGAATGGAGAGGCTCTGGCAGAAATTCAGTATATTCTGGATATGAAAGAGGTCAGGAATTATCTGAATTCCTTTCTTATCAATATGTTTCTGATTTCTTTTTGCATTATCGTAGTGACGATGGCTGCGTATATTGTCTTTGTGCGAAAGACAATCACCAGACCGATTAGCAGGCTGGCTGATTTTACCCAGGAGATTACAGAGAGCGGAAAGTTTGAGAATCAGAGAATTACCATGAAAACTGGTGATGAGATCGAGGCACTAAGTGACTCTTTCAACTTTATGATGGAAGAGCTTGAAAATTATATTGCCAATCTGTCCAAAGTGACTGCTGAGAAGGAGCGAATCGGCACTGAGCTGGATATCGCCAGGAATATTCAGGCATCCATGCTGCCATGTATTTTCCCGGCTTTTCCGGATCGTAAGGAATTTGATATTTATGCAACTATGACACCTGCAAAGGAAGTTGGCGGTGATTTTTACGATTTCTTCATGGTGGATGAGACACATCTGGCAATTGTTATGGCCGATGTATCTGGAAAAGGTGTTCCGGCAGCGCTCTTTATGGTCATTGGAAAAACGCTTATCAAGGATCATACCACATCAGGAAGAGATTTGGGGGAGGTTTTCTCTACGGTAAATAATCTTCTTTGTGAGGCGAATAGTGAAGGTTTGTTTATCACTGCTTTTGAAGGTGTTCTGGATCTGGTGACAGGAGAGTTCTGTTTCGTAAATGCTGGCCATGAAATGCCATTTATCTGTAAATCAGGCGGCAGTTTTGAGGCATATAAGATCCGTCCGGGCTTTGTACTCGCCGGATTTGAAGATATGAACTATAAAGCTGGCAGTATGACGCTGGATGTGGGAGATATGATCTTCCAGTATACAGATGGTGTGACTGAGGCTACAAATGTAGAAAATCAGCTTTATGGAATGGAGCGTCTGGAGCAGGTTCTGAACCGTGTAAAAGACAGAGTACCATCAGAAATTCTGCCTGAAGTGAAAAAAGATATTGATGCTTTTGTGGGAGAGGCACCGCAGTTTGATGATATTACCATGCTTTGCGTAGAGTATAAGGCGAAGATGGAAAAAGCATGATCGGGCAAAAAAGGCTGAATTCTGGAAATGAGATAATTTCCGGAATTCAGCCTTTTTAAAATATGCTCTGGTCAAAAATCTATTTAGTACCAAAAATTCTGTCGCCTGCGTCGCCAAGTCCCGGGCAGATATAGGCGCGGTCGTTCAGTTCTCTGTCCAGATGGCCTACATAGATCTGCACATCCGGGTGCACCTCGTGAAGTCGTTTCAGACCTTCCGGAGCAGCGATAACGAACATGCATTTAATGCTCTTTCCACCATGCTGTTTGATAAAGTTAACAGCGGAGATAGCAGAGCCGCCAGTTGCAAGCATGGGGTCAACCATAACGATGAGACGCTGGTCGATAGGATCCGGAAGCTTACAATAGTACTCATGAGGCTCATGAGTAACCGGGTCACGGTAAAGACCAATATGACCGATCTTGGCAGACGGAACCAGAGTGGTGATACCATTTACCATACCCAGACCTGCACGAAGTACAGGAACAACAGCAAGCTTCTTACCAGAAATCATAGGAGTTCTGCAAGTCTCAATAGGAGTCTCAACTTCAACATCCTCAAGAGGAAGATCGCGAAGAGCTTCAAAACCCATAAGAACTGCAATCTCCTCAATAAGTTTGCGGAATTCGTTTGTTCCGGTCTCCTTATTACGAAGAATGGAAATCTTATGCTGGATCAGCGGGTGGTCCATAATAAAAACATTGTCCATATCTGAAAAATTTGACATGATAAAAACCTCCGTAGTGTGATAAAGTTGCCATTGCCCTATGCAACAACAATCGTTACTGTTCACTCCGTGACCAGTAATACGCTTCGCGATGCACAGAAAGACGAACCTTCTTGTGACAAGCACAAGAAGTAGCGTTTGCTGCGCAAACTTCATTCTCGGGTTTTCAGTGAACTTTGTTCACAAAAAACACCTCGCGGTACGTTACCAGTGAACAGGAACTAACAATCCCTTCAGAACTTTTTTCAAATAGGCTCTATAGCGTATTGAAAATGCTTTATGGGAATACTGTAAAAATCATATCGCACTTTCTATAGAAAGTCAATAATTGTAAAAAATTGTCGCATACTTTATACTATAACAAGATTGCTGTTCACAGTATAGACCGTATTGGAAGAAATCATGCGAATGTATGATTTCTGTGCATTGTGAAGCGCGTTACCAGTCAGGTCGTGAACAGGCGCTAGAGCGTGTTTGAAAAATCATTCCCGCAATCTGCACGCCCCACTTTGCGGTATATTTTGCCCGAATTCAGTTGCCGTAGCCCGCTACGGCGCCTTCATCCGGACAAAATCTCCCACAAATTGTGACGCACATCTTGCAGAAAGCCTTTTTCAAACACGCTCTAAGGGAAAAGGAGGAACTATATTTATGAAATTCAGAGTTGAGGGCATTTATGATGCCAAAAAGCTGGGAATCCCACAGATGCTGATTCTGGGGCTCCAGCATATGTTCGCCATGTTTGGCGCTACCATTCTGGTGCCGATCCTGGTAAACAACTATTTTCACGGCGAGGGCTTATCCATTCAGGTAACCCTGTTCTGTGCCGGATTTGGAACACTTCTGTTCCATGTACTGACTAAGCTGAAGGTACCTGCATTCCTAGGATCATCATTTGCATTTCTTGGCGGATTTGCCACCGTTGCAGAGCTTGACACCGGAATTTTTGCCAACATGTCTTATGGAGAGAAGCTTCCATATGCATGCGGTGGTGTGTTTGTAGCAGGACTTCTGTATCTGGTACTTGCAATGATCGTTAAGGTAATTGGCGTAAAGCGCGTCATGCGTTATCTGCCTCCGGTTGTAACTGGTCCGATTATTATCTGTATTGGTCTTAGCCTTGCACCGTCTGCAATCAGCAACGCATCCCAGAACTGGATCCTTGCTTTGATCGCACTTGGAACTGTTATTTTCTTCAACATCTGGGGCGTTGGAATGTTCCGTATTATTCCGATTCTGATGGGTATTGTTGTTTCTTATGTGGTTGCCCTGATCATGAATGCCTTGGGTATGACAAACGCAGATGGAAGTGCTATCCTCAGCTTTGCAGGAGTAGCAAGTGCGCCGATCGTAGGTGTTCCGAAATTCTTCCTCTGCAAATTTAACATTACTGCAATCCTTGCAATGGCACCGATCGCAATTGCTTCCATGATGGAGCACATTGGCGATATTTCTGCTATTTCCGCAACGGTTGACCGCAATTTCATCGAAGACCCGGGGCTTCACCGTACACTTCTGGGTGACGGACTTGCAACCTCTCTGTCAGCACTGATCGGTGGACCTGCAAATACAACTTACGGAGAGAACACCAGTGTTCTTGCTCTGAGCCGTGTTTACGACCCGAAGGTAATCCGTCTGGCTGCTATTTATGCAGTTATCCTCAGCTTTATCCCGAAGATGGCTGAGGTGATCAGTTCCCTTCCGTCTGCGATCATCGGTGGTATCAGTTTTATTCTTTATGGAATGATCTCTGCTGTTGGTGTCCGTAATGTAGTTGAGAACAAAGTAGACCTGACACGTTCTCGTAACCTGGTTATTACAGCGGTTATCCTGGTTTGTGGTCTTGGCATTTCCGATGGACTTACATTTACCATCGCAGGCGCACATATTACTCTTACAGGACTTGCACTTGCTGCAATTGTAGGAATCCTGCTGAACGCCGTTCTTCCGGGAAATGACTATGTGTTTGAGACTGCAAAGAAGAAAGAGGAGATGGAAGACGACTGATCCGGCTGGCTTTCCTATATGGTGATGCTGCCGGCAGGTGAAATGTCCGTTTAGCTGATATATAAAAAGAACTCGATTCAAAGTAAATAAATGCGGGAGTCTTTTTCAAAGAGGCTCTAAGTACATTTATTTGCCATGTATGAATCGAGTTCTTTTTTATGTTGTAATAGGAAATGTTGTTGGAATTTCCTATTACCGGGCAGGATTGCACTGCGGCGGAAGGGGAGGTGTCGTTCGAGGCGACCTGCCGCAGTGCAATTCTGCAAGAAGGAATCTTTTTAGAAGCTTCCGCCTGTACCTCCGTGATCGCTGTCTGAGCCGCCGGAGGAACTGTCACTATCCTTCGGTTTCGCTGTTTTGGTAACTGTGTGATACAGGAAAATATCGTTTGATCTTGTCAGTGCCATACTTCCCTGGCGCACATAATCCACTGCGCTGTCCTGTGTCCGTACGCTTTTCAGCTGGGCTCTCATGCCCATGGTGCACAGAAACGCAAGCACAAGACCGATTCCCAGGGAAATGAGAATCCATATGGGAGAAAAGGGCTCTGTATAAGGCTCCCCGTTAGCAGCCATTTCCAACAGATCCTGACACAGATCTGCGTAGGTATCGAAAGCGCCGTAGAAGTTTTCATCCTTTAACAGAGGCTCTACATTTTCCTTCAGATAAGCAAGTCCGTCATCGTTAAACGCAGTCATACCATATCCGTGGGTGGTAATGTGCCATTCACGGTCGCCAATGCTGACCATGAACAGGATTCCGTCGTGGTTTTCGCCGGTTCCGTAACCATTCTCATCGAAGAAATGATCTGTAAAGTAGTTCATCTCATTGCCGTCTTTCGACTCTACTGTGGCAACTGCCACTTCCAGATTGTATTCCCCGGTGATGGCTTCCAGCTTATCCAGAAGCTGGGATTCTTCTTCATCTGTGAGAAGATCCGCCTCGTCCAGGACAAGGGAAAATTCGGAGGCTGCAAAGTCCTGATAAGAGTCATCTTCCTCACTGCCGGATCCGCCAAAGCTGTTGGAAGCTTCGGCCTGTACCGTAACAGCTCCCGTACCTGGCAAAGCAGTAGTAAAAAGCGCATCCGTGCCTGGAATAACTGCACTGAAAAGGCTTCCTGCTCCCAGCACTGCCGCCAGAATAATTCCAAATGATTGTTTTTTCATGGCATGTTCCTCCTTAACAAAATGTGTGAATCAGCCATGCAATGGCGTAAGCAGCAACGGAAAAACCTGCAGTAAGTCCAAGGAACCATTTAGTGAAAATACCTTTATCTACAGGCAGATTTCCTACAAATTTACCAGTCTGTCCGTTCATGCCGAACAGATAGTGGTTGCCCTTCCAGGTGGTGGAAAGAAGCCATACCGGGAAAAGGGCATAGTGGGTTTTACCGCCTTTTAACTGAATACGGGTATCTTCAGGGGTAACGCTGTCATAACCGATGACCGTATCGCGAAAAGCATCCTCAGCGGCTTTTCTTACACGCTGGTTGGCGCGCTCAGCAGATTCTTCTGCGGATACATCATATTTGTCCGCAACGTATCCTGCCAGGTAAGGAGTGGCAAAGTCCACAGCCTCGGAAATTACGTAAGGCTCCAGAGACTCTGTTAAATCATTGTCAATTTTGGAAGAACCGTCTACCGGAATCTGGTCGAACCCGATGTTTCCAGCACGGAAAACAGAGTAATGGCTGGTTTCCGTATAATCATAGTCGCTGTCACTCCAGAAACGGGTCTTGGTGGCATGATAGCGGATATCTGCAGAAGCGTCGGTGTCAAAAAGCCAGAAAGGCACATAAACACCTTTGATCTCGTCAATGTGATTTTCCTTTTTAAATACTTTGGGTAAAAGGATCTTGCCGTGAAGATGTTTGGTCAGACCTTCTTTGGCTGCCTTTTTGTCCAGCTTAAACGGAATGATAAAATCCGGACGCAGGGTACCGGAAAATTTGCCGGACATTACTACCGGATTGCCGCAGAATGGGCAGGAGGAAGCACCTGTGCTTTCATCGGCAACGATTTCTCCGCCGCAGGACTGGCATATGTAAACGGACATTCCGCTGGCTTCATCTTCCTTCCAGGAGTTGTCTGAAGCACTCTCCCAGTTCAATTCATCAGATTGCTGGTTAGCTGCTGCTTCGTTAAATTCTTTGACGGTTTCCATATCAAATTCAGTGTCGCAGTAAGGACATTTCATCTTCTGGAGCGTACTGTTGAATTCGATTGCTCCGCCGCAGCAGGGGCATTTATATTCAAGTAAATCGGACATAGTTCATCTCCTTTTATGCTGCTTTTTTACTGGGTATCGTTTTCATTAAATGGATCGCCACAGTTCGGACAGAATTTTGGTGGATTGGTTGGATCTTCCGGTTCCCAGCCGCACTTGTCACAGCGGTACCGAGGCTTCATAGCCGGTTTAGGAGAACCGCAGTTGGTGCAGAATTTGCCTGTATTTACAGCGCCGCAGGAACAGGTCCAGCTTGCATTTGCTGCAGGTGTCTGAGGCTTTTTCGCGCCGCATTCCGGGCAGAAATTACCGGAAACCATAGCACCGCAGGAGCATTTCCACTGGTCAGCTGCCGGAGCAGAACCGCCTGCCTGAGCCTGGGATACGGCCGGATTTGGCTGTGGCTGGGCCATCTGCTGTGCCTGAGCTGCCTGCTGCTGTCCCATAGCGTAAAGATTCTGTGCGTTAAAACCGCCTGTCATGCCTGCCATGTTCATGCCCATGAAACCGGTCATGGCACCGCCGGCGTTGCCTGCTGCTGTCTTCATGGCGTCTGCCTGTGCTCCTGCAAGAGTAGCAGCTGCCATGGCAGGATTGCGGAGGATAGCCATACGCTGAGCTTCTTTGATCATCTGAGCGTCTTCCTCAGGAAGAGTGATTGGATTCATGGCAACAGATACGATCACGAGACCACGAAGCTGACTCCATTTCTGGGTGAGAGCCTGGTTCATGGCATCACAGAGCTCCATTGCATGAGCCGGAAGTGCGCTTGGACGGATTCCCTGCTGGGAAATGCTGGCAAATGCCGGCTGAAGAGCTGAGATAAATTCTGTTTTCAGCTGTCCCTCGATCTGTTCTCTGTCGTACTGCTGTTCAAAGTTTCCGCAGACGTTGGAATAGAAGAGAAGCGGGTCTGCAATGCGGTAGGAATAAACACCGCTGCAGCGGACAGAAACATCAATGTCCAGTCCGATGTTCTGGTCTACAACACGGAATGGAATCGGGTTCGGAGTTCCGAATTTATTGTCCACCAGTTCTTTGGTATTGAAATAGTAAACACGCTGGTCTTTGCCAGTGTCACCGCCGAATGTGAAACGCTTGCCAATGGTGTGGAAAGTGTTCATGATGGCGTCGCCCAGATTTCCGGAGAAAATACTTGGCTCGGTAGAAGCATCGTAGGTGTATTCGCCTGGTTCCGCGCAGATATCAACGATCTTGCCCTGCTCTACGATCATCATACACTGTCCGTCTGCGACTGCGATTCCGGATCCGGTGGTGATAATGTTGTCGCTTCCCTTGGTATTGGAGGAACGTTTGGATGTGCGCTTCTGACCCTTTACTGCCAGAACGTCATTGTCGATGGCATCACAGTAGAAAAATTCTTTCCACTGATCTGCAAGTGTACCGCCTGCGGCGCCAAGTGCTGCTTTAATAAGTCCCATATTGTAACTCCTTTCTTTTTGACCGGTCAATGACTGGAAAAATTATGTAAACGAATGCCACCTGATTCCAATAGCAGGTTCTAGCGCAGAAACCATGGGGTTCATATCTGGCGCTGTCTGTGTGAGCAGACATAGCGGTTTCGTTAATTTGTACAGTCATTGTCCGAGAATGATTTTATTAATTATTCTACATAACGATTCAGCAGACATTATTCCGCGAGGTGTTTTTGTGAACGAAGTTCACAGAAAAAACGAGAAATGCGGCGCGAAATCGTATAAAACATGATTTCTGTGTATCCAGAAGGATATCACTGTGAATGTGCGGAATCGTTACTACTCTACTATAAATTTTATCTGATTTTGTCTGAAAAAACAACCTATATGTGATAAATGACTGGTTTTCGTGACAATAAGACATAGATACTATCTGATTTGCAGTAAATAGGAATTGTATACCAGCCATTTGATGACAAAAAAATGTTTGGAATGCCGGAATAACAAAAATCTGCAGCCTATATATAATAGTACTGCAGATTTTGTCATTAGTAATATTGAACCTGGTATGGGGCGTAATTTATTTTTGGTTCTGCTAACTCTGTTCACAGAAACGCTCTTCGTAATGCATAGAAATCATGCATTCGCATGATTTCGCGTCAAAGGTTTCGGGTTTTGTATGAACTTTGTTCACACAAACACCTCGCGGAACGTTACCGGTGAACAGTGACATTTAACCTTCTGAATTGTCATCAGATGCGTCTGCTCCGGAATTGTCTGATCCAGAGCCGTCAGAACTGGAACTGCTTTGGGTGGCAAGTGTCTGATAGTACCAGGAGGAGGTGATGGAATCATTATCCTCCACGTAATTTCCGTTGGAATCCAGCATATTTCCGTCGGAATCAAATGTGACATCCAGAAGATCCGTCTTAGTAGATGGTGTGACGTTCATGGACATGATTTCATCATATTTTGTCTGAAGGTTTTCCAGGGAAAACTCATCTCCGATGGACTGGCGGACGCTGTGTGCAGATGCTAGAGCGTCTGTATAATCGTCCAGCTTATATGGTGCATATTCCAGGGTATCGTAGCTGTAATGCATAACCAGCGGTGTCAGTGTGGCATCTTGGATCTGGATGCTGGTCTGGTCGCCGTCTACAGTCTTCTGAATGGTAAAGGCTGCCATTCCGCCAAGAAGCTGCTTCAGTGTTTCCTGACCGGTAACGAAGTTGCCAAGGGAGTAGTAGATCAGCATGTTGTGACCAGAGTCATCTGTAAGGTAGCCATATGGCTGGAGCACATTCGGATTGGTTCCGATCACAACGTCAACACCCTGCTCCATAAGGAAGTTGGCCCATTCTTTTTCGTATTCGGTAGGCATTGGTTCTTCGGTCTTGCCCCAGTTTGCAGAGAAAATCACACAGTCTGCGGAAGCTTTGGCCTGTTTGATGGCGGCTGCAACATCGGCAGTGCTGAACGTGTCAATCATAGAGCCTTTTCCGGAAGTGGATGTATCTGTACTTCCAGAACTGTCTGCATCTCCTGTTGAACTGTCGGAAGTATCCGAGCTGGCAGAGTCGTTTGCAGAACCATCAGAATTATCGGTGCTGTCGCCGGAGCTTACAGTCTGGCTTCCATATGACGGGAAGGTATAGTTAAGGAACGCAATCTTGATTCCGTTAATTTCTACAATCTTCGGAGCGTCTATACCGGACTGGTTTTTATGAATACCAACCAGAGTGACATCCGGATGGCTGGTTTCCCAGTAATTTAAAGTTTCGTTGATCATGGAAGAACCATTGTCATCGATCAGTGCTGTGGCAGATGTGATTACATTAAATCCGGCATTTATAAGTGCGTCGCCAACCTCTGTAGGAGTGGCGTAAGGCGCGGTACCGCTGACTGCGCTGTGGTCTGTGGTGAAAGGTGTTTCCTGATTGACCATAGCAATGTCGGCAGCCTGTATATCGGATTTCAGATTAGCATAAACACTGTCATAATTCCAGGCGCCGGTTTCTGACTGACCGGATGCAAGAAGACTTGGCTGAACCAGGTTATCCCCAACTGCAAGAACTGTGGCTGTAGTGACTTCCTGGGTGGTGGCAGCTGCCTCTTCTTCCTTCTGTTTTTGTAAGTCAGCTGCCTTTTTCGCCTGGGCAGCTGGCTGGCGGATCATGGTGTAGTCCATCTGGTTAAACACCAGGCAGAGAACCACCAGAACCGCGACGGATACCAGAAAGCTGGTTCTGGAATTCAGTCGTTCTTTATAATTTAATGGGAGATTATCTCGTTTTTTCATGATTTTGCCCTTCTCTAATGTAGGAAAATATGACCAGCAGGATCAGAAAATCAGATTGCTCCTGCATATTTTCAATGTGAGTTCATTATAGCAAATTATTGTGCTCAAAGAAAGAAGTTATTACATAAATATTTAAAAAAATGTTACAGCATTTCGGGAATTTTCGGGTAATATTGCGCGTGGATCTGGCAGGCAGAAGCCGGGCGAAAATACTGCAGCTTCAGAGGCAATCATAATTTCTCGTTCATGTATTTTCGCAAAACCGGAAACTGCACAGGGCCGATTTCCAGTATCTTCTGATGAAAACTTTTCAGATCAAAGTTTTCGCCAAGGAGGGATTGCTGTTCTTCTTTCAGATCCAGAAAATTCAGATATCCCACATAGTATTTCAGATAATTAGCAGGTGTTTCGGTGATATATCGGTAAATCTCGGCCGTGACAGCAGCATCACGGATTCCGAAAAGATTCAGGAAGCGGGCGGCTTGCGCAGGAGTCCAGCCGTGGTAATGGATTCCCACATCCAGTAGGGAGTAAATGCACAGATTCACGCTGCGGTTCAGCCAGGAAAGTCGCGTGCAGGCAGAAGCTTCCTGTGAGGATAAGGTGCCGGCAGACAGATAATCTGCGGCATAATCATACGCATAACTTTCCACATAAGTGGCCCAGCCTTCCACGTATCCGCTGTAATCGATGAGATACCGGATATGGGATGGACTTTGTCGTCCGAAATAAACGGTCTGGTAAAGATGACCGGGGAAGCCTTCGTGCGCCAGCGTGGTAAAAAGCTCCAGATTGGAAATTTGCCGTCCATGATTGATGTAAATAACATTTGGCGCTCCTGTGTCCATTGGCGGTGTCAGGTAAAACGCCGGGCTGAGAAATTCTTCCATGGATTTATGTACAGACCGGATTTCGAAATCTACAGAAGCAGTGGAGGGGAAATCCTGCTGAATATTTTTTTCCAGAAGCTCCATGACCCGTGTGGGCTCCATATCTGGCAAATCCATTTTCTCATTTAGCAATGTGAGAAGTTGTGGATGCTGTTTCAAAAGTTCTGAAATTTCCTGAGAATCGGTGGAAAGCTGCTGGGTGAGGCGCTTTTCCAGTTTTTCCACAGGTATGTAGATTCCCACCTGGCTTTTTAGAAGATATTGGTAATATTCCTTTCCACCGGAAAAATTGACCAGGCCTCCGGTATTTTTGCCTGTTCCCCGAAGTTGCTCCAGACCTTCTATCAGCGTTTGATATGCGGGGAGAACCTTTTCCTTCAGAATCTGTTTATGGGTCAGGTTCAGCTGTTCCTGGTCCTTTTCGGAAAGCTTTCCATAGGCTTTTAGTTTCTGAGAAAAAATTTCCAGCATATAATTGGAATCCGGGTTTTGAATAAAAGCACGGCATTGGTCCTGAATGCGTTCCAGAGTTTCGTCGCACATAAAAAATCCGGCATCAGATTTTGTCTGTTCAAAGGCGAGAATGCTCTGGAAATATTCTTTTGTGCTGCAGAGCAGATTCAGGTAGTCGGTGATGTCCTGATTGGTGTAGAAGGAGTATTCCGCCAGCAGTACAGGCAGCTGCGCCTGGATCCCGAGGCTTGGGCTAAGCGGCTCTTCCAAAAGATAATTGTCGCCCAGAGAGGCTTCGGTGTGGTAGTAAAGGAGGAGCAGATCAAGGGTCAGGCGATTGGAAGTACTGAGCTTTGACTGGGAAAATTTTTTCAGCTTTTTTACATATTCCTGGCACTGGGCAGAGGCTTTTTCATTGTTGGGATGTATTGTGCCAAGGGTAGCGCGGGGGCGTGAGATGCCCTGTTTTTCCGGATAAGCCAGGGAATAATGAAGATTCAGGGCGTTTCCGGAAACCTCTTTTTCAAATATGGACTCCGCGAAGTTTTCGAAGCGGGCATTTTCGGAGAAGACATGACTGAAAAGCCAGGAAAATGTGAAGCAGATAATAAGAAAAAAAGCCAGAATAGCGGCGGTGAATTTTGGTCTGTTTGACATAGGATGCCCTCTGCTCTGGGGGATTTCTACTATATTATTGAGAATTTCAGTGTAGTATGCGAAATATTTGGTTCCATGGCTTTAAGGTTATGTGTATTTTGTGTACAAGACTGACGGGAATGACGAAATTAGTTGGGGATGTCATGGGGAAGTTGTTGGATTTCACGGAAAAGGCGATTTTTTTATTTGTGGGAGCAAAATTGACGGTAACAGATTGTTGTGATATTATGCGTAATTGTTACATATGCTTAATATAAATGTAACATTTTGAAGGGCGATTTTATATAAATTGAGAGGTGTATGAATGTTAAAAAATAAAATGAAAAAACTGATCTGCGGAATGACAATGTGTATAACGGTCTGTTCTCAGATGATTTTTCCACAGACTGCGTTTGCAGCGACTAAGGCTGCTGTGGAAAAGGCGGGCGAGGCATTTGTAGCTGGGATGACAGAGACTGCAGAGGCAGAGGAGGTACTTTCTGAGGAAGAGCTTCGTCAGCAAATCGTGGATTTTGCGCTGCAGTTTGAGGGAAATCCTTATGTTTACGGTGGGACAAGTCTGACAAACGGAGCAGACTGTTCCGGGTTTGTAATGTCTGTGTTTGCACAGTTTGGCTATTCACTGCCCAGAGTAGCAGCAGATCAGTATAATCAATCAGCGAAAAAAAGCGTGGAAGATCTGGAGCCAGGAGATCTGATTTTCTATGGAAGCGGAATCAGCCATGTGGCACTGTACATTGGAACTGGACAGATTATCCATGCAAGTACATCTGCGTCTGGAATCAAGATTTCCAACTATGATTATGAGGCGCCTGTGGGAGTAGGAACTTACATTGAAGCGGACGGCTTCTTTAGTGAATAAGAGTGAGGGAGCGGAGCATTTGATAAAACGGATATGAAATCCGGTTATCCTGTTCTGACATTTACAGCCGGGGAAGGTTTCCCCGGCCTTTTTGTACAGTGACGGGAGTCTGCCACGTTGTTATTCGCTGATAACATTCCGCGAGGTGCTTTTTTGAACAAGGTTCGCAGAAAACCCGAGAATTGCGGCGCGAAATCATGCAAAGCATGATTTTTGTGCATTGCGAAGCTTGTTACTGTGAAGGTTGCGAACGGTAACCATGCCACAATACAAAGGGGAATGGTGAGAGAATAAAATTGATTTGTGTGTATTTTGTAAGGTATTGTAAATACGATATTTTGCAAGGGAAAATGTCGAAAAGTGTTGAAATTAGCAGATTGCACAAAGACTTAAAAAAAATGTGGATAGGTGAATTAATAGGTAGAAAGTTTTCCACTTTCAAAAATATGAAAAAATGTTGAAAAATCAAGTTATGCACAAAGTTATCCACATTATCCACATGGAAAAGCATGTGGATGAGTTGATTTACATAATGGGAATCGAAACAAATGTTTTGGTTATTGTTATGAAAATGTAAAATTCGACAGAAATCGGCAAAAAGGTATTGACTTTTACAAAATCAAAATATTATAGAATATTCGCGGAAAATATTACAATTAGAGATAAAAAACATAAAATGTCTGACAAAATAAATTGTTCATTACAGGGCATATTTTGTCTGAAGCTCCGAAAAACTATAGAGAAGTTACAATGAGATTCTGGTAAAATATGGAATTATATTAAGAAGCCCTTTGCGGAGAAAATTTCCTCTGCAAAGGGCTTTCTTTATAATGTTTTTGATATTATTTTGGCGTTACTGGAAGATATGATTTTTCTTTGCCTGTTTTAAGGTTTTTTTATACCAGTAGTAATCGCCCTGACCTTTACTGTAGTTCTGGATTTCTACGTCTACATCGTAGTAATATTTTTTACCATCTACGATGGCATAGTTCCAACTGTGGCCGGCTCTGGTGCCATCCAGATTCTTATAGTAGCCGTTGCAGACACCGGCATCTACGCCTACGTGGTTGCAGAGGATGACAAAGATTGCGGCCTGGTCGCTGCAGACTCCGCCGCGTTTCTGCATATAAGGAGCCATAAAGGATGACCAGGAGGAGCCACCGAAAATAAGTTTGCCGTTTTGGTAGTTCTGGAGAGTCTTTTTCTTGTAGTTTTTAATCCGCTTCTGGGCTTTGGTGCTGGTGAGATCGTAGTAATTTTTGGCTTTTACAAATTCATCGGCGTGTTTATGCTTGAAGTTTACAGTCATCCAGTGGTAGATACGTCGAACTTTTTCATCCTGGCTCATAGTGAGCTTTATTTTGGCTGACTGGATCATTTTTTCTGCCATGTAGTCTACAGTATCGACTCCGGTGTATTCTGGAATTGTGGTGGAAGCTGCGAGACCTTTGCTTCCGGATGGGGCTTTGGAAGATACTTTAAAACTTTTGGTTTTGGTGACAGATTTTATGCAGATCTGGTCTTTTTCTACATAATAGAAAAGCTCAACTTTGTAAGTGCCATTTGATGCGTAGGCTGTGGGCTTTTTCCCAGCTTCATTTCCTTTTGAGGGTTTTCCGTTCCAGTCAAGGCGAATGGTTTTATGTTCAAAAGAAGTGACCGGATCGCCCCAGAAATTTGTTCCGCCAATGTTTTTGTATGTTTTTTCATAAACATATTTACCAGATTTGTTTAGAATCCTAAGACGTACATTGATGGCTGTGCCCTCAAGGTCCTGTTCGGTGTTAAATGATACTCCAGCACGAATGGAAAGATAGTTTCTTTTGCTTGGATGAAATCCTTTGGAGCTGATGCCTGTGAGCAGGCTGTCTACTGACATCTGGATTTCATCTGGATTGATCGTATCCGTTTCTTCCTCTGCTTTTACATTCTGTACACTGAACAGGAATATTATTGACAGCAACAGGAACGTGCTTAAGCAGATGTTTAAAAATTTTTTTCCTTTTTCAAGCATTTCTTCTCCTCCTTTGTTTTCTGATCTTCCTTAATTTTTTGTATAACCTGAAGTTTGTTCATTTTTGCAGAAGCAGCTTCGACCTCTTGGACGATACAGAAAAATTCTAATATGAGTATATTGGTTTTATTTAAGAGATTCAAGCTTAAAGTAATATTTTGCATTAGAGCGTGTTTGAAAAAGGCTTTCGGCAAAATCTCCCACAAAGTGGGGCGTGCAGATTGCTGGGATGATTTTTCAAACACGCTCTAGGTTTCTGAAAAATTGGGATAGAAAAATAAAATGTTTTCATGTAAAATAGGGCATAAGGAGGAAGAGATTTTTTACTTTACAAAAGATAAATATCGGAGTTTTCCGAGTTAAAGAAATTGATGAAGACGATAGCATATTTCAGCAATTGATGGAGGAATATAGACTTATCGGGGAAAGACTGGAGAAAGAACTTCTGGATGTGGGAAAAGAGAAACACTATCGAGATCTGATTGAATTGATTGACAGAATTGCAGATTATATTTTCAAGGAATCCTTCCGGGTGAAGAAAGGAATTGGTGAGATTATGGGTGGACAGGTATTGGAACTGGAGTCGGAACGATTGGAGAGATTGATTAGAGAAGGATGTGAAGCGGCAAGAGTTGATTTTACTGGCTTTAAGGGCACAAAAAAACACCGTCCCCGCGGCAATCGCTTTGTCCGCAAAAACAGTGCTTTCAGTGCGCCTTCAGGGGTTCGAACCCTGGACACCCTGATTAAGAGTCAGGTGCTCTACCAACTGAGCTAAAGGCGCATTTCCTATTTCGTTGATTTGTTATTTCCTCAACGCAAGATGTATTATATATCAAGTGTAGGACAAAAGTCAATAGGAATTTTATAATTTTTTTAAATTTTTTCGAAAACTTTTACGATTGCTATTTAGTGTGTTGGTCATTATTCCGGACGCGATTTCACAATGTATATTCACCGCCGCGCGTCGCAACGTTCCGGCAAGCTAATGACTAACTGCGACTAA